>JAEWZB010000071.1 GCA_023395515.1 Bacillota bacterium | reverse complement strand
GAACAATTAGCATAAGATAGCCCCCATTTTTTTATTTTGGGGTAATTCGATCAGTAATATTGTTATATACTGCAAAATTGATACGTCCAATTCAAAAAAAGTTGAGTTTTCGGACAGTCTGGCCTGGATAGCATGGGGTGACGTTTTGTTTGCCAGATAAGGGTGAAAGAGGTGAGGGGGTAATAACTGGGAATGGAAGCCAAAGAGTATGCTTAGCTTCTATCCACTAAAATAGGTATAAGGAGTTAAAGGTAGACGTTTTTACACTTCATCCCTTACGCCTTACACTTGCTTTTCATTATTGCTATCATTTCTTCCTTACTGCCCGTCTTATTTATCTCATCACGAATACGGGCTGCTCCTCTTATACCTTTTGTATACCAGGCCAAATGTTTGCGCATTTCACGGGCAGCAACCGCCTCACCTTTGAATGTACAAGCTAATTCCAGGTGTTTGATAGCTGCAGCTATCCTTATTTCCATAGAAGGGATCTCTATTTTACGTCCATTTTCAATTAGTTCCACAGCCGCTTGGAAAATAAATGGATTTCCCAGGGCACCACGGCCAATCATAACTGCATCACAGCCGGTATAATCCATCATTCTTAAAGCATCTTCACCCGTCCATATATCCCCATTGCCAATTACCGGAATACTTACATGGCTTTTCACTATTTTAATCGCGTCCCAATCAGCCTTTCCCGCATAAAATTGGGCCCGGGTACGCCCATGAACAGCTATGGCACTAATCCCTTCAGCTTCTGCAATACCTGCTAATTCTACACAGTTAATACTACTATCATCCCAGCCTTTGCGAAACTTTACCGTGACCGGAACTTTAACGGCTCTGACTACGCTTCTCATAATATCCTGCGCCTTAGGCAGATTAAGCATTAAAGCTGCCCCTTCCCCATTTTTTACTATCTTAGGGGTAGGACAGCCCATATTAATATCGATTATGTGTGCACCTAGCTTTTCCAGCTTGATGGCTCCCTTGGCTAAGGCTTCCGGATCAGAGCCGAATATCTGAATCGCGAGCGGCGGCTCTTCACCAGTTATATCAGCTATAACCTCGGTTCGTTTTTGTTCATAAACTAGCCCCATATCACTTACCATTTCCGTATAAACCAGCCCACAACCAAAGCTTTTAGCCATTACCCGGTAAGCTTTGTCGGTCACTCCGGCCATAGGTGCAGCTACAACCCTATTTTTTACTTGTATATTGCCAATTTTAAACATCTTGCCCCCGGTTAATTTCATATATTATTCGTAATCCATCTAAAGTTAAAAAGTCATCCACTTCATCTATAACATCAGTCTCTCCGGCAATTATCTTGGCTAACCCACCGGTGGCTATCACTTTCGTTTCTGCTCCGATTTCTTTTTTCATACGGTTTACTATGCCTTCGACCTGCCCGACAAATCCATAAATAATTCCGGCCTGCATGCTTGAGACGGTATTCTTGCCAATGAGGGTTTTGGGTTTTATTAGTTCTACCCGGGGCAGTTTAGCGGCCCGGGCTACTAAAGCATCAGTGGATACTTTTATGCCTGGTGCAATAGCCCCCCCTAGATATTCACCTTTTTCGTTAACTACACAAAAGGTAGTAGCGGTACCAAAATCTATTATTATTAAAGGGCCGCCATACTTTTTCAAAGCCCCCACGGCATTAACTACGCGGTCAGCTCCTACTTCGCGAGGGTTTTCATATTTAATAGCCAGGGCGGTTTTAATCCCGGGGCCTACTACTAATGGTTTGCAGGAAAAGTACTTGCGGCTTAATTCCTCCAGCTCCATCATTAGGCTGGGTACTACTGAGGATATTACCACTGCCTTCACCTGACCCGTTTCCAGATGGTTGTAGCAAAATAAAGAATTCAGCATCACCCCATATTCATCACAAGTCCGCAAATTATCAGTTCTTATGCGCCAATGAGTTAGTAATTCATCACCTTTAAAAACGCCTACCACCATATTAGTATTGCCTACATCAAAGACTAGAATCATGCTCTTCCTTCCCCTCTGGAGTAGTCTTTTAATTAATGCTAATATCTTTTTCTAAATTTAATCTTCTAATTAATTGTACTGCTAGCCAGCTAGCTATGGCAATTTTAATTAAATCAAAAGTTATAAACGGTAAAAACCCGATTTTTAGCAGAGTTAAGACATCCATAGCTTTTCCCACATAGAAATTTAATATAGCGTACATATAAGGCAGACCTATTAAATAATAAACTAACACCCCGATACTGCCTGCCCATATAAAATTAGCTAAGTTAGCCCTCTTAATTAATTTAGCTTGTACCCATGCAGCCACAGGGAAACCTAAGATAAAGCCAAAACTTGGCAGTAAAATATAGGCCGGGCCGCCATAAGGCGGAGCTGAAAAAACGGGTATACCCATTAAGCCCAAAGCTAAATAAGCCAGCATGCTCATAGCGGCCCCCCCAGGAGACAGTAAACAAGCGGCTAGAAGCATAATAAATGGCTGCAGGCTAAATGGTAATATTACGACCGGCTGAAAAACGCGGACTAATATAGTTACTATACACATCAGAGCAGTAAACATAGCCGCTAAAACTAATTCCTGAGTAGATAATTTCATCTCGCACTCTCCTGTTAACCATAATTTCTTATTAGGTTAACAATATTTCAAGCTTTTTGTCAAGGCTATTAAGGAGGGAGACGCTAGACGTAAAACATGCTACCCCTTAACCAAATGCGGGCAAGAATGTAGGGGCGGCCTCCGGCCGCCTTGTTTAATTTTCTCTTACCAGCTTAAAGCTGATATCCAGGGCGGGAGCAGAGTGGGTCAGGGCCCCTATGGAGATAAAGTCTACCCCGGTTTTGGCTATTTCTACCACGGTATTTTCATTTATGCCTCCGGAAGCTTCTAATAAGGCTTGACCGTTGGTAAGGGCTACGGCTTGGCGCATAGTTTCTATATCCATGTTATCCAGCATAATAATATCGGCATGAGCCTCCAGGGCCTCTTGCAGTTGCTCTAAATTTTCTACTTCGACTTCGATTTTAATAGTATGAGGAATTTTACTCCTAACCGTTGATACGGCTTTTTGTATGCCGCCTACCGCCGCAATATGGTTATCTTTTATCATGACCCCGTCATATAAGCCAAAACGGTGGTTGCGTGCTCCCCCAACGGCTACGGCGTATTTTTCTAATACTCTTAGACCGGGGGTAGTTTTACGGGTATCCACTATCTGGGCTTTTTGATATTTTATTAATTCAACCATCGCCTTGGTTTTGGTAGCTATACCAGATAAGCGTTGGATAAAGTTTAAGGCTAAGCGCTCTCCGGTCAGCAAAGTTCGGCTCTTACCGGTTACAGTAGCAATAACTTCCCCGGCGGCTATGGTATCCCCATCTTTTTGGGCGGCAACAAATTCGATATCTTCTTGTAAAAAGCTAAACACGGCTTTGGCTACCTCCAGCCCGGCTACTACTCCTTCCGCTTTAGCGTAAAAAAGACCCTTAGCTTGCTCATCCGTTCCTACAAGGTTCATGGTAGTAATATCACCATGTCCGATATCCTCGGCTAAGGCTTGTTTTATTAATTCTTCTAAGCCTAAATAAACCATAACACCCTCCTGTTTAACAGTTGATAAAACTCATATGCTTAGCCCAGCGCAAGTCGTCCCGTTTAGGATAATCCGAGCGGTAATGCCCCCCCCGGCTTTCTTTGCGCCACAGGGCTGCTTGTACCACTATCCTGGCCACAATAAGCATATTTAAGACTTCATAGTAATCTAAACTAGAATCCAGCATAGCCAGGTGGTTGTATAACCTTTCAATAGTAAAGTTAGCTATTTTTAAATTATCTTCATCCCTTATTATACCCACATTCTCCCACATAATAGACTGCAAAGCTTGCCGGGCTTCTGCGGGAGCTATTTTCCCCTTACCAGGCTTATGTACCCATTCTGGTTCAAAACAATTAAACACTTCATCTATGTCTAAGCTGCGGCGATATAAAATCTCCTCAGCATTACTAACAATCTGATGGCCAAAAACTATTCCATCTAAGAGAGAGTTACTGGCTAAGCGGTTAGCACCATGAACTCCGGTACAGGCAGTTTCACCACAAGCATATAATCCATAAATATCGGTTTGTCCTTTAGTATTAGTAGTAATTCCCCCCATAGTGTAATGGGCAGCAGGAGATACGGGAACATAATCCTTACGAATATCCAGGTTTCGTTTCAGGCAGGTACGAAATATATTGGGAAAACGTTTTTCCACATTAGGAATAACCTTCATATCCAGATAAACAAATTCACTGTTAAGTTTCTGACACTCGTTTACAATAGCCCGGGAGACTACATCACGGGGAGCTAATTCTTCTAAAGCATGGTATTCCGGCATAAACCGCTTACCTTCATTATTGTATAAAAGTCCCCCTTCACCTCTTACTGCTTCGGATATTAAGAAACGTTGGGTATCATGGCTAAATAAGACGGTAGGGTGAAATTGAATAAACTCCAGATCAGTCAGGCTGCAGCCGGCTCTATAGGCAGCCGCCATTCCGTCAGCAGTAGCTACATCAGGATTAGTCGAATATTTATAAAGCTGCCCGGCTCCCCCGGTAGCAATAATAGTAGCCCGGGCCACATACGCTACCTTAGTTTGGTTAAGGCCGTCAAAGACTAATGCTCCGTAACACTCTTTTTTGCTGTTATGAGTTAAAATATCAATTAAGAATTGTTCCTCAATTATCTTAATATCCGGAGTGTTTTTACACTTAACTTCCAGAGCCCGGCGAATTTCCTCACCAGTTGCATCAGCAGCATGAAGAATTCGGGCTTTACTATGGGCTCCTTCCCTAGCCAGTGAAATACTGCCATCCTTCATATCAAAGGTAGCCCCGGCCTCCATTAGTTCCTGAACCCGCTCGGGTCCTTCCCTAACTAAAACATCTACTGCTTCGATATTACATAATCCGGCTCCCGCTTCCAAGGTATCTTCGAGATGCAAAAAAGGGGAATCCTCCTCGTGAACAGCCGCCGCGATTCCCCCTTGAGCTAAACCAGTATTAGATTCATTAATACTCTTTTTAGTTAAAACTATCACACTGCCGAAACTAGCTGCCTTTAAAGCGGTAAAAAGTCCTGCAATGCCTCCGCCTATCACCAGAAAATCACTATAAACGACGGGGGTATCTTTATCCAGTACCCCCACATACCTGCTTATATTCATGTAGTCACCTTAATTCTTAAAGGAACATTTAAGTCCCCATATTTTAACTGATATTTAGCATCCGCTCTAGTGATATATAAGCTTTTTGGCGAATATCTTCGGCAACTTCAACTTGATGTTGCATGGTTTCCATGCTTAAAGCTAGTTTTTCCAAAGTCGTGTATTTCATATCTTTACATAAAAATTCACTGCGAGCTAAATATAACTTTTTACCTGGACAATGCTTATTTAAGGTATAAATAAAGCCTTCTTCAGTTCCAATAATAAATTCCCCTTCGGGACTATTTTTTACATAATCCAGAATACCTGAGGTAGAACAGACCGCATCTGCTCTTAAGGCTACTGAAGCCGCCACTTCAGGATGGACTACTACTTTAGCTTCCGGGTGCAAGGCTAATTGTTCATCTATTTCTTTAACGGTTAATTGGTCATGGATAGGGCAGCACCCTTCCCATAAAATCATCTTGCGTCCCGTTTGACTTTCTATATAAGACCCTAAGTTGCGGTCCGGCACAAATATAATTTCCTTATCAGCCGGAATAGAGCTAACTACCTTAACGGCATTAGATGAAGTACAGCATATGTCAGTTTCCGCTTTGACTTCAGCCGAGGTGTTTACATAAGAAACTACTAAAGCATCCGGATACATAGCCTTCTTCTTTCTTAGGGCCTCAGCAGTAACCATATCTGCCATAGGACATCCGGCTTCTTTTTCCGGTAGTAAAACAGTTTTTTGCGGGCTTAATATTTTAGCACTTTCCGCCATAAAATGAACTCCGCAAAAAACGATAACTTTAGCATCAGTATCAGCCGCTTGTTTAGCCAGTTGCAAAGAGTCCCCCACAAAGTCGGCTACCTCTTGAATTTCCGGCAATTGGTAATAATGAGCCACAATAAGGGCATTGATTTCCTGTTTCCTTTTAGCAATATATTCTGTTAGCTCTTTGGTCAACCAAATTTCCTCCTATTCATAGCTCCCTAAACATATCTTTTGTATTTCATTTTGCTCATTCACAAATACTAGTCTAGGCTTATAGGTTAGGGCTTCCTGATCTTCCAGTAATGTGTAAGTAAGTATAATTACCACATCACCTTTTTGCACTAAACGGGCCGCGGCTCCGTTTAAGCATATAACCTTAGAACCGGGTTCCCCTTCCAATACATAAGTCTCAAAACGTTCACCATTGTTATTATTTACAATAGTAACCTTTTCATTAGGAACTATGTCAGCCGCATCCATCAAATCCCGGTCAATAGTTATACTTCCGACATAATTCAAATCCGCTTGAGTAACTACGGCACGATGAATTTTTGATTTCAGCATGTAACGAAGCACTAGTTACACCTCCACTAACAGGTTGTCTATCAACCTGGTACTTCCAAACTTTACGGCTATTGCTATTAAGACCCGGTCTTTAACTTCAGATAAGTCTGATAAATCTTCGGCATCGACTAATTCAATGTAGTCAATGGCGGCATGTTCTTTACTATTTATCAGATTTTCCATCTGTAGTTTAAGTTTTGCCGTATCTCGCTCCCCATTTTCAATAAGACTTTTCGCCAGCCCTAGAGCTTCGTTTAATACTAAGGCTTCCTGTCTTTTTACCAGGTCGAGATAGACATTACGGGAACTCATAGCTAAACCGTCCCATTCCCTCACTATCGGCACCCTAACAATTTTAAGCGGTAAATTTAATTCCCGGACCATCTTTTCTATTACAATTACCTGCTGCACATCTTTTTGCCCGAAAAAGGCCAAATCCGGCTGACAGATATTAAACAATTTGTTGACTACAGTCGTAACCCCTTTAAAATGTCCCGGTCTGGAAGCACCACATAGCTTGTTCGTTATCTTTCCCGTTACTTCTACATAAGTATTATAACCGGAAGGATACATATCACTAACCTGAGGTGCAAAAACTGCATCAACTTGTTCATTTTGTAGTAGAGCATAATCCCGGCTTAAATCCCGGGGGTAATCCTCATAATCCTCTCCCTGTCCAAATTGCATAGGGTTAACAAAAATACTGACTACTACCTTATCACAATTTTTCTTAGCTTCCCTAACCAGGGCTAAATGCCCTTCATGCAAATAGCCCATGGTAGGTACTAAACCAATCGTCTGATTTTGTTGTTTTTGTTCTAAACACCATTTTTGCATAACATCTACATTTTTAAATTCCTGCATTTCCTTTTCCCCGGTTCCTTAAAATTAGTATAGTTTATCCAATACTTCATCCTTTATAGTAAATCCGTGTTCTGCAGCCGGAAAAGTTCCTGCTTCAACTTCTGTTTTATAAGCTTCTAAAGCTTCAATTATTAAAGGATGTAAATTAACAAATTTTTTAACAAACTTAGGAATATGACCTTTATTCATTCCTAACATATCATTGATTACTAAGACCTGCCCATCACAATAAGGTCCCGCACCAATACCGATGGTAGGAACTGAAATTTCTTCGGTAATTTTTTGCGCTAAAGCTGTCGGTACACATTCTAAAACTATAGAAAAAACTCCAGCCTTATCTAAAGCCTTAGCATCTTCTATTAATTTACGAGCTGTTTCAACATCTTTGCCTTGAACTTTGAAACCGCCAAATTGGTTTACCGACTGGGGAGTTAGGCCAATATGACCCATTACCGGTATCTGAGCATCTAAGATCGCTTTGACCGTATCAACCCGTTCCACTCCGCCTTCCAGCTTAACCGCTTGGGCGCCTCCTACTTGGATAATGCGGCCGGCATTGCGCACCGCCTCCTCCAGTGATATATGATAGGAGAGGAAAGGCATATCCCCAACTACCATAGTATTAGTAGTAGCTCTGACTACTGCTTTAGTATGGTGGATTATGTCCTCCATAGTAACTGCCAAGGTGTTTTCGTAACCTAATACTACATTTCCCATGGAGTCACCAACCAGAATCATATCTAGACCAGCCTCTTCTACTAAACTAGCCATAGCATAGTCATAAGAAGTCAGCATCGTAATCTTTTCACTTTTTTGTTTCTTCTCTTTTAAAACCGCAGTGGTTATTCTAGCCATTAGTCTTTCTCCTTTCCTATAGATTGGATGATAGCTATTGTCTAGCAGCTATACGGTTAAGTTCCTTACCAAATAACTTTTGGAACTCTTCCATAGCCGTAATATCTATTGTGCCTTTTTCTAAGGCAATTTGGGCAGTATAAAAGCCGAGCCAGCTATATAACTTCATTAACTCGGGAGCCCTTTGTTCTAAGCAACTAAGATGATTTAAAATAGTGCTCAAATCTCCGCGAGCTATAGGCCCGGTAAGTGCTTTAGGAATTCCGATATTTTCAACATTATTAATAGTTCCCACAATTAAAGGCAGTAAAGCCTTAGTCGCCATATTTCTAGGAATACCGGTAGATTCCAGGAGCTTAACCCCAAAATCTATAAGGGTAACCAGATAATTAGACACTACACAAGCACCAGCATGGTATAGAGGTTTAGATTCTCTATTAATAAAGAAATATTCTCCTTCTAAAGTCTCGACAATACACACTGCCACATTATAGGCATCTTTATCCCCTTCAATGCTGAATACTGACCCGGGCAAATTCTGAATAGCCCGTTCCAGATTAGCAAAAGCCTGAATAGGGTGTACAGACAAGACTAAGGCACCAAAAGCCTTAGCTTGATCTAATATTTCTGAAGATTGGGCTCCACTCATGTGAACTATTACTTGTCCACTATGAAATGCGCCTTCCCTAGCCAATTCATCTACAACATCCTTAATGGCCGAATCCGAAGTTGTGATGAACAGAATATCAGCCGAGCGAGAAACTTCCTGAGGTGATGTATGAGCAGTACACTTAATCCGTTCCACGAGCTTTTGTGTAGATTCGGATCTTACATCATATGCACCCGTAATCTCATAGCCTTTTGCATTGAGTACCACCCCAATAGCTGTTCCTACAACTCCCGCCCCAATAATGCCAATCTTTTTAACCACAATTCCAACCCCCTCTGGCAATACATCTTACCGTCTCGTTCTTTTATGATACAAGCGGGATTTTTTAAGGAGTACTGGCGGGAGACTCCTTTATAACCTCTTTATAATGTTGTTTCCTTCTCGGTCTAAAGCTGTACTCAACACCTCCTGTATATGGGTACCATCATCAGGAAAAATCACGTTCTCATTTATTTCCACTAAAGGTACCAGTACAAACAACCTTTGTTTTAAGTAAGGGTGAGGAACCTGCAGCTCCTCGGTATGGATTACTTGGTTTCCATACAACAAAATATCTATATCTATATTACGGGCTCCCCACCTTTCGGTACGCTGGCGGCCCATGTTTATTTCAATTTCCTGCAAGCCTTTAAGCAAATTATCCGCAGGTAAACTAGTTTCTATTTCTATTACCTGGTTCAGAAAATCTTCCTGGTCAATTTTGCCCCACGGCTTAGTTACATATAGTGCAGAAGTATTTAAAACTTCAGTTTCGGGCAATTTAGCAATTTGTTCAACCGCTTTTCGCAAATATAGTTTCTTATCACCTATATTTGAGCCTAAGCCTAAATATGCTCGAATTTCCATACTCTTTTCATCCTTTAACTTAGCATATACCCTTTTTAAGAGCAAGATGTATTTAGTAGAACTTTAAAATTAATTTAATTATTTTAAATATTCTAAATAGACTTAGAACGACAAATCTCTACTGCAAAATATTCAAATTCCCCATTTACCGGGGCCTGTGGCTTATAAACCGTAACTTTAACCTCGTTAAGAGGATAATCAGCTAATATCTGATTGGCAATATTTTCTGCTAAGGCTTCGATTAAAGCAAAGCTATTTTCCTCCACCACTTTTCTCACGGTATGATAAACCTCGTCATAACTGACGGTTTGGGTCAAATCATCTGACTGGCCAGCTAGCTTAAGCTCCTTATGTAACTCTAAATCTACTATAAATTTTTGCGGGTTTAGTTTTTCAGCCGGTAATACTCCATGACACGCCTCAAAAGCTAAACCTTTAGCAATTATTTTATCCATTTTCTCTTACCACCGCATCAGTCATTAAAGCAATCCTTTTACTAGCTTGTACATCATGAACTCTTAGAATATCGGCTCCATTCATAATTCCCATAGCCGCAACGGCCAAGCTGCCTTCTAAACGGTCATCCACCTCTAAATTAAGAGTCTTGCCTATGAAAGACTTGCGGGAATGGCCTAGTAAAATAGGATAGCCCATACTCTTAAATTCCCATAGCCTTTTTATAATAATACGATTTTCTTCCACCGTTTTGCCAAAACCTACTCCCGGATCTATTATGATCTTGTCCCTCTCTAACCCAGCCTCTAAGGCTTCGGTAATTGATTCCTGCAGTTCTATGATTATATCGGCAATTAAGTCCTCATAAGGCTCCCCGGCACGAAGCTGCATGCGGTTATGCATGAGTATAACCGGGGCTTGATGTTCTACTAATACCGGTAATAAACTATTATCCAGCTTTAACCGGCCAATATCATTAATTAAATGGGCTCCCGCCTCTAAAGAAGCTTTAGCTACCCTGCCCCTAAAAGTATCCACAGAAATAATTACATCTTCTTTAGCTAAGGCTTTAACTACCGGCAAAATACGTTCCAGCTCCTGGCTTTCACCGGCTATATCTGCATTAGGACGGGAAGAAGCCCCCCCGATATCAATAATATCGGCCCCCTCATCTACCATTTCCATAGCCCGTTTAAGGGCGGCATCGACCGAATAATATTGCCCTCCATCCGAAAAGGAATCGGGGGTAACATTTAATATGCCCATGATTAAGGTCTGGGACCCCAGTTCCAGGTTTTTTCCATTAGCCAGAGTCATGGCAGCAGTTTTAGGTTCCAGATTATCTAATATTACTTGTAACTCTTCAGCCAACTTTTTCAATCCAAACGGTTGGAGTTTAAGCTTTTTTATTAATAAACGGTAATGCTTTATAGTTCCCATTAAGAGAACATCAGTATGCCCCTGGGCAAATAAAGTTTCCCTTTTTACCGCAGCTTCTCCGCCTTTAGATAACATCTCTTGCTTAATTAAGTTAGCTGCTATACAAGGAATATTCTTTAGTTTAATACAGCGAAATACCGCTTTAGGTTCCAGGTAAGCCGGAGCTTTACTATCTGCTCCTACCTCCTCTATAAATTGCCGGGCTTCCTTATGGTCACGTATAAGTACAGCATGATGTCCTGACATATAGTACCCCTCACCTATTTACCTTAGTAATAGGTTTCTACACAAAAATTATTTAGTAATCAAAACTGGAAACACTAATCTCTTGGTTATTTACTTTAGGACATTGTTCACGGTGGCTGCAATTAAAGCAAACCCGCGCCAAGTTATCGGCCCGGTAAATGCGCTCTCCTAAAAAGCTCATATCCATGCTTAAGTTGCGATGCTCATAAATAGCACGGGCAATAAGGTCAATCTCGTTTTGGTTAAAGAAAACCCGGGCTAATATTTCCCGGGCTAACCTGGCTCCGAAGGAGGCATGGTCAACTCCGACCTGGTATTCTTTCCATTTACCTATATCGTGTAAGAGACCGGCTGCGTAGATAACCTCTTTAGCCGCAAGTTTTCCTGAAAGACGGCTTTCTTTGATAAAAAAGTTTAAATCGTTATGTTCCAGAACTAGTATATAGGCTATTCTGGCTACATCAATATGATGAGCAATATCATGCCGGCAAAACTTGGGCTCTAACTCTTCTTCTTCATTGTAGGTCATATACTCATTGTATAAGGAATCGTTTAACAATAATTCAATTCTTTTCAAATCAATTCACCTCAATAACAAATTTCTTGCTCTGGGGTTGTATTATTATTATATTAAACGGGATAGGGAAAAATCCTTCCCCGTCTCTTTACTTTTAGTTTATTGGTTTTTCGCCTAAATGGTGAAAACCGGGCCGGGCCCGGTTTTTTTATTAGTATATCCACTTTTCTATATCTCTTAAGTAAGTATTAATTTCCTCCGGTTTAAAAAATAGATTTATTTCCCGCTGGGCAGCTTCCCCGGAATCTGAACCATGAATAATGTTTTGGGAAACATTCACAGCCAAATCTCCCCGCATGGTACCAGGCAGAGCTTCGGCCGGATTAGTTTTCCCCATCATAGTTCTTAGAGTGCTGATAACTTCCGGACCTTCCCAGACCATTGCTACTACCGGACCTGAAGTTATAAAAGCTAACAGTTCAGGAAAAAACCCTTTGTCTACATGTTCGGCATAATGCTTACGAGCTAAATCTTCAGTAATCATCATCATTTTTAACCCGACTAACCGAAAACCCTTTTGCTCAATCCTCTTAATTATCTCTCCGGTTAAACCCCTTTGCACTCCATCAGGTTTAACCATAGTAAACGTCTTTTCCAATCTAAATATTCCTCCTTGTTTGGTTAAGTGTTAAATGTAAGGCGTAAGGTGTTAGGCGTTAGGAGTAATATGTTACGGGCAACCATAGGCTGCCCGTAAATCCATTTTAATTAAAAAACTATGCATAAGTCTAAGAGAAACTTGGCTCTTATGCCTCTGCTTCACCGCTGTCTTCACTTGCACCGGCAGTTTCTAAATCCTCACCTTGCATTATTCTTTCAAATTCATCAGCTTCCATAGTCTCTACTTCTATCAACCGGGCTGCAATTTTATGGAGTTTCTCCATATTATCGGTAAGAATTTTTTCGGCTTGTTTATAACATTCTTCCATATAAGAACTAGCTTCTTTATCTATAGCATAAGCAATAGCATCTGAATAATTGCGGTGTTGGGAAATATCCCGGCCTAAGAATACTTCTTCACTCTTTTGTCCGAAAGTTAAGGGGCCCAGTTCTTCCGACATCCCATATTCGGTTATCATTTTACGCACTATGCCGCTAGCCCGTTCTAAATCGTTTTGCGCCCCCGTACTAATATCATTTAGTATTAAGGCTTCGGCTACCCGGCCTCCCAAAAGAGTAGTTACTTCTTCCAACAAGAATGATCTGGTAATATAGTTTCTATCCTCTTCCGGCAATAATAGCGTGTAACCACCAGCCCGGCCCCGGGGGATAATAGATATCTTGTGCAATTTATCCATGTTAGGCAGGAAATAACTTACTAAAGCATGACCTGCTTCATGGTAAGCTACTAACTTTTTCTCTTTTTCCGAGATTACCCGGGTCTTCTTCTCGGGTCCGGCAATTACTCTTTCAATGGCTTCTTCCAGGGCATGCATACTTATTATTTTTTCGTCTCGTCTGGCAGTCAGCAAGGCCGCTTCATTAACCATATTAGCCAAATCAGCTCCGGTAAAACCCGGGGTTCTCTTCGCTAGTATTTCTAAGTTTACATCTTCAGCTAAAGGCTTATCCTTGGAATGGACAGCTAATATAGCTTCTCTGCCTTTAACATCCGGTTTATCAATTAATATATGCCGGTCAAAACGGCCGGGGCGTAATAAGGCCGGGTCCAGAATATCGGGACGGTTAGTGGAAGCCATTACTATTATGCCTTCATTAGTGCTAAAGCCATCCATTTCCACTAAAAGCTGGTTTAGGGTTTGTTCCCGTTCATCATGACCTCCCCCTAGTCCTGCTCCACGCTGGCGGCCTACGGCATCAATTTCATCTATAAATACTATACAAGGTGAACTTTTTTTAGCCTGTTCAAATAAATCCCGGACCCGGGCAGCTCCAACCCCGACAAACATTTCCACAAAATCAGAACCGCTTATGGAGAAAAACGGAACTCCGGCTTCTCCCGCTACTGCTTTAGCCATTAAAGTTTTACCGGTACCAGGAGCACCAAACAATAATACTCCTTTAGGGATTTTGGCTCCAATTTGAATAAACTTTTGCGGGCTTTTCAGAAATTCTACAACTTCTTCCATTTCCTCTTTAGCCTCTTCGGCTCCGGCTACATCTTTAAAAGTGACTTTGACATCCTCTCCCGACATTAGTCGAGCTTTACTCTTGCCAAACTGCATTACGCGGTTGCCGCCGCCTTGGGTCTGATTCATTATGAATACTAAAAACCCAATTAACAGCAGGATAGGTAACAATGTACTAAGGAGCGACATCCACCATGGCGGTGGCGCAACTGGCTGAGTATCATAGGGGACATTTTTAGCCATTAAAAGTGTAATAATATCACTTTCTTTAGAAACCGTAGTTTGATATGAAGTTTCGTCCTTTAAAGTCCCGGTTATATTATAAACATTGTCAGCCACCTCAATATTAGCGACAGCCACCTGTTCGGTTTTTACCTTGTTAATAAAATCCAGCTCTGTTAGTTCAGTAGCCTGTTCCTGATTGCCGGGGAACATGCGCATGACAAACAGGGCTAGCAAGACAATTAAAACATATATAGCAATATTTTTTAGAGCCTTGTCCAAAATCTTTCCTCCCCTTTTACCCAATTGAAATTTTCGTCATATTGTAGCATAACCGCCTATCCTTTTCAATGTTACCATTTATTATAAACTTTTGGTAAACATCTTATTAAATTAGCTTTTTTAATATAATTTAGCCTCCGGGCTAAACTTTTTTAAAGGCCAGAATGCGTTGGCTGTTTTGATCTACCTTGGCTAAACTTGATATCCGGTAACCTAAAATAGCGTATATGTCTCCCCTCGAACTAGTTAATAAAGGTATATCATTTCGTTTAGCTCTAGGGACTTTAGCATCTATAAAAAAATCTTTAACCTTTTTGCTTCCCTCTATGCCATAGGGATAAAACATATCTCCCATTTGGCGTGAACGCAGATGGAGGGGAGGTGTACATTTATCATAATCTATATAAAGATCGTAATCCTCAGCTCGAAAATCATTAGCTGTTACCAGTTCAATCTGATATTTATCACCGGTAGGCAGGGAAATAATAGTAGGAATATTTAAAATGTAGTCAAAAGATATTATTTCCTTTTTAAACGTGGAAAATACCAACTCATCATATACCTTAGCTATATTTACTGATTTTTTTAAATGAACCCTTTTCGAAGAACCGGTTTTAGTCATTAAGTCTAAAATAATCTCAATATCACTGGCTTCCCAGCCTTTTTCCCCGGCTAAACTGCCTAATACTTTAAAAATAGCTCTTTTTTGCACCGCTTTAGGCCATTTATCTAATTCCCCAATATTTAGAGTAATACTATTAGTATCTTTGTGCACGATAACTTGCGGCAAAGCATTTTGCACCTCTAGTTCTAAAGCTTGGTTTTCTTCTCTAGCAATAACTGCCAGTTGATTTAAGTTTTCCACAATCCGGGGATTATACTCTTCTTTTAATAAAGGAATTAAATGGTGGCGAATTTTGTTTCTAAGATAGGCCGGATCAAAGTTACTCTGGTCTACATAATAAGGAAGGCCTTGGGCCTTAAGGTAATCCTCTATTTCCAGTTTGTTTATCTCCAGTAAAGGCCTGATAATATTGCCGTTAACGGGCAGAATTCCCCGTAAGCCTTTAATACCCGTACCCCGTAAAAGGTGTAATAAAACCGTTTCCGCATTATCATCCTGGTGGTGGGCAGTAGCAATTAAATCGGCCTTTAGTTCGGTCAAAAGTTTAGAGAAAAACTGATAGCGCACTTCGCGCCCGGCCTCTTCCTGCGACTTCTTTTCCAGGCTGGCTTTTTTAGCCACATCTACTTGGTGTAAATAAAAAGGCAGGTTTAGTCCGGCACAAGTATTTTTTACCAAGTCAGCTTCTTCATCAGCTTCCGGGCGCAAACAGTGATGGACATGAGCTACTGATAAAGTAAATCCCATGTCTACTCCTAGTTTATTCATTATATATAAGAGGGCCATTGAGTCGGGCCCTCCTGATATGCCTAAAATAATATGGTCATTCTTTCGAATCATATTATGTAGAGTAATATAGTTCTTAACCTTTTTCTCCATATAAAACTCCGACAGCCTTTTTTTATAATGCTACCCCAAATTTCCCCTAATTGATACCCCCAGAACGATGACAGAAGCAAATTTTTGCGCGCCTTGACCTTCACTTCCGTCACGGTCTGCAGGAGATTACTAACTTTATCAACGATCTAAAGGAAAACTATGCAGAATTAGCATTAAAAATTCTTACAAGTTAAGGTCTATGTAAGAGCAGACTACGGTCATGTCATCACTGGGGCGGCCTCCACAAAGGCTTAAAGCTTTATTTAATATCATTTCCGCCACTAATTGCGGATCACTTTCATTAAGGTTAGTTAGAAAATCAGCCACCCATAAACTAGTATCAGCATCCCGGAAAATTTCTAATACCCCATCACTAACCATTACAATTAAATCCCGGGGATTTAGAGAGCTTCGCTTAGCCGCAATATCTACATCATTTAAAATGCCAATAGGTAAAGAATTAGAAGTTACTATCCCTACCTTATGGCCTCTTTTAATAAAGGAAGGAGCACTGCCGATTTTAATAAAATCCACTTCACCAGTATATAAATCCATAATCATCATATCTAGAGTAGCAAACGAATCCTTGTGGGATCTGAGCATTAAAACCGAGTTAATAGTTTTCAAAGCTATTTCCCGGGTAAAACCACTGCTAAGCAAGGTTTCCAGCAAGCGGACCGCAGCTTGGCTTTCCGTACAAGCCTTTTCTCCAATTCCCATGCCATCACTTAGAGCTACCAGTTCTTTGCCTTCTTTCAGAGTTGCGATAGTAAAACTATCTCCACATATTTTCTCTTTACCGATTTGAGCTGCACCACTATGAACTTTATAAGCAAAGGCTCTGGTTAAAGTAAATTCACAAGGACCTTTCCCCTTAAAACGCGGGCATTTTTTATCACATACCTCCAGCTTCTCCTTCATTATAGAGGATAAAGCTACCGATAAATCCGATTCACAAGCACTGCCTTCTCCACAAGAGTTAGCCGTAATTTTTAAATAATACTGATCTAACCCATTTCTTATAGGGGTAATATCAGTAATATCTTTTAAGCCCAATCTTTTACACTCTTTCAATAATTGGCCCCTAAGTTCAAAATCGACGGTAGTCTTGACATCCATGTCTTCAGCCAGATTTCTTATTACATCACTGACCCCTTTTAATTGCATGGCTACTAAGCCCCTAGTATCGTTTAATTTATCTGACCAATATTCATTTATGCGTAAATTATCAAATAAAAAATTTATGGTATTCACCATCTCCCGGCCATTTATGCACCTTCTTCTAAATTCTACCGGGCATTCTTCATAGCTAACTTGGCCATTACTCTCTGCTATAGTAAAAATATCCAGAATTTCTTGAGAAGTACTATAACAATCCCTTCCCCAACAACTTTCATAACGGGAACAGCTTTCACAAAATCCATGGGATATTTCATCATACAGATAGTTCAGATAGGCGGTTCCCTCTGCTGTTCCAAGAGAGGGCTTTTCTTCCGCAAAGGTGGAACCTAATTCTTCAAATACCGCCGCTAAATTTTCAATGCGGGTGCGGGCCGTTTCTTTTAAACGGGCATCTAACATTTGTACCTGAACATCTTTAACTTCATTTATAGGACCTAAGGTCTTGATGGGTATCTTTTCTTTCAGGGAGCTAGGCAGAGCGAAAAAGATCAAACAAGCAATACCAGTCTCCCACATCCCTAAAATAGTTACCCTAGTTTCCGCAATGAACATAGATAAAGCTAAAGTTCCTAACATAAAGCCGATGATTACCCCTAAACGGCCAAAATGTCTAAATAATCCGGCCAGAAGGCCTGACATAGCATACATACCTAAAGTTTGGGCAAATACACTGGAAGAAATAGAAGGTATAATTCCGGCCATAACCCCAACCATAGTTCCTCCCCCACTACCCCATAAAAATGCGGCAATTAGTATTCCTACCCGGCATATTATGCTGCTCAAGCTTAAACCGCCCAGATGTATATCATTAAAGCCCATCACGATGCCTACGCCTAATATTACGAAAGCGGCCATATCCTCAAAGGTAAAAGATACTAAAGGCTTTTTTTGTTCCAAGACATCATTACCTACCATAAATACGAAAGTTAAAACTCCCGCAATCATAGCTTCAAATATTATAACCATTTGCCCGTAAAAGGTTAGTCCGGTAAAAACCGCCATAATAGTTTTGGCCACCATCAATACAGCTAAAGTCAGTAAGGGTAGTCCCCACCATATTCGATCAGCGGGAACCTTTATGTAGTATAATACCCCTACTAAAGCAAATAGAGCAAAAAGATTAGTTCCCAATGCTACACCATGCAGTAAAGTGAAGAAGCCTATAACTGCAAAAACTGATATCAGTATAGCCTTGCTTCTATCCCGGCCCGCAAAAGCGGCTAGATAGGCAAAAATAAAAGGCAGTATTTCTTCCAAAACTAACGCCCGGGCCATTATTAATCCTCCCAGGGCCAAAAGAACATTATTTATGGAGAGTAAATTTAATAAGGCTTGGTTTATATTAAAATTGAGGTTAAATTTTAAACCTTTAATAAGGTTTCCTTTGGTAAGGGCTCTACTTTTTCTAGGTGGTTTGCGGCTGGTTATAACTGTTTCAGCAACCCTTTGATATGGATAAATCTCTACTTTATCAAACATAGTTTTACCTCCCTTGGAAGTCTTGTCTTCCCATTATAGCAGGGTTATGTGGTAAATATTGTCATAGAAAGGAGCCCTTTCCAAAATATTCCCCCTAAAATCAGTCATATACAGTGTTTAGCAAACAGATTTTTTAAATGTTCAACAAAAAAAAGAGACCACATTGTGATCTCTCTTAATTTAATATCAAATTTTGCTTGCAATGGGGCTGTTCCTTATTACGCCATGAAAGACAGGGGATATATAGGTAAATTATTTTTTCAAGTAAGCTAGCCAGTAGAACATAGCCACAAATATTGCCCCACCTACAATATTACCCAAGGTTACCGGAATCAAGTTCGCCATTACAAAATTACCATAAGAGAAGAAAGAGCCTATGGCTTCAGGCGCCATAGCCATCTTTTCGGCTGCCGCTGCCGGTGCAGCATTAGCAATCTGAATGCCCATAGGGATAAAATACATATTGGCAACACTATGCTCAAATCCACTAGATACGAAGGCCATGATCGGGAAGAAAATACCAAAGATTTTGCCTACTATATCTTTAGAAGCAAAAGCTAACCATACAGCTAAACAAACTAACCAGTTACAACAGATAGCACGTAAGAAAGCAGCTCCCCAAGTTAAACTTAGTTTACCTTTGGCAATTGCTACGGCTTTAGCACCCATAGCACTTAGGCCTATGGCACCTGTAGCGGGGTCGGCCGCCACCCAGTACATACCGCCAAATATAATAAATACTAAAAGTACCGAACCTACAAAGTTAGCCACATAAACAACAACCCAGTTCTTTAATAATCCACCCCAAGTTGCTTGCCCATTTAAAACTGCCAGCATACAAGCCATATTATTACCGGTGAAAAGTTCAGCACCTGCAATAACAACCATCATTAGACCTACCGAGAAAACTGCTCCAAATAGGAAAATACCCATGGCAGTATCTGCGTCAGGAGCTGCACCCACCTTAGTTGCTAAGTTCGCCCCAAAACCAATATAGGCACCGGCTAAAATACCTAGTACCACCATTTTTAAAATTGACAGCTCCGTTTTTGCTTTACCAGCATTACTAGCTGCAGCAGCAATTTCAGCTGGAGTTAGGAAATTCATACCATTCACTCTCCTTCAATTAGTTTAAAACCAATATTTCTTAAACCTTCTTACCCTCCTCCCCTGCTAAGGTCAGTTTCCCAATTCAAGCAATGTACACCATATAAAACTCAAGCTTTATTTTATAATGCTTGAGTTTTGCCCCCTATAAATATTGTTAATAGCCGCACCATTCCAGGTCCTTTTCGCGCTAATTATTGTTAAATTAGCCTTTTAATGGTACAATGTGAATGTAACCGCAATCATTTGCGCTTGACTATAAGCGTCCCTTAACCCGTCATAATTATTGCTTATGGGGAATATTTCTACACAAAACGATTAATACCTGCGCATCAAATATAAATATGAAATAAAATTATGCATAATATTATTTTAAGTTATTTTTGGGAGGTGCTTTATGTCGAAATGGTTTGAAGTTTTTAAAGACATGGAGAATGAGGTGAAATCTTTTGAAGGCCAGTTTCCCCTCGCCGAATTTGAACAAGCCGGGTTTAAACAACATCCTCAGATTACCCTTTTAACCTGTTCAGATTCACGTATGCCGGTTAATATGTTCGGCCCCGTATTTAACCGGATTTTCTCGGCAGAAAATATTGGCAACCAATTTACAATTAATGCCGGCTCAATATTATACGGGCTCTTACATCTTCATACCCCATTATTAATTATTGCCGGTCATAGTGATTGCGGAGCTGTAAAAGCGGCTGAATCAGAATTTTCCGGGGAACCTGATGCCATCCGCGCCGAGTTAACTACTCTTAAAGCGACTTTGCAAGAAGCTCGTGAGCAGTATAACCCTCCCCTGTCTGATCAAGGAGATATCCGTGCTACTGAACTGGCCGAATTAAGTGTGGATATGCAGATTAAGTATGTCTTAGCCAATGATGAAGTTAAGGCTTTAGTGGTCCAGGGCGATTTAGCCATACTAGGCATTATGGTTGACTTGCATAATATTTATAAAAACGGCTATGGCAAGTTTTATATTACCAATCTAAACGGTGAAAACCAGCCGGAGCTAATAAAAGAAAAGCTGCCCTCCGGCTCAGCAGGCGAAAGGGTTAAACGGCTGATTGTTTGCTAGTGAGGTGGATTAGACTCTACTGGAACACGGATTTATACAGATTTTTTTATTTATTATTTAATCTAGCCCGTTGGGGACAGTCCCCAACGGGTTATTTTTCTCTAGTAATAATCATCCCGATAATAGAGCCAATAAAGGCCCCTACAATAACAAAGGGTGTACTCTCAAGGCTAGTTCGGCCCTTAATCAGGAAATATCCTAATTCATAAAGAATACTTCCCACAACAAAACCGATAAAGATGTTCCGGTAACTGCGCTGTTTATCATTTAAGTTCATATTATTACGCCCGCTCGGCTCCTATTACGCTTTACAAACCACACATTTCCCCAATTATAGCTTCCATTAAATCGCTTTCACTGACAGTTATCTCTTCTTTCCTGAAAATATCCATAATAAGCAACAGAATAAGAATGCCTCCGGTAATTATATCGGCCCGTTCGGGTTGTAAGCCGGGTAAACGTCGGCGCAGGGAAAGGGGCATTTTTTCCAACCTATTATAAAGATCAGCTATTTCACCACGAGTTAATACTTGCCCATGTACTAGCTCCGACTTATAAACGTCCAGAGAAAACTTCATGGCCACTAAAGAAGTAGCGGTGCCTCCTACAAAAACTAAAGGATTAGCTTTATAAGCTTCTTGCTTGGGGATAAGAGGTTTTAATATTTGGCTGATATCATCAGCAGACAGGTTTAATTCATAAACCCTTACTGCTCCCACGGGGAGAGATATAAAAAAATCCTTTTCCATTATTAATTCCGTACTTCCGCCCCCTAAGTCTACTACCAGGGGAGAGACAGCTAAATCCAAGCTGTTTTTAACGCCCAGATAACTTAGGTGGGCTTCTTCTTCTCCACTAATTACCTCTACATTTATATTACATTTATCTTGGACTGATTGTATAAAACCTTTTTGGTTTCCAGCTTCCCTTACCGCACTGGTAGCTACTGCTCTGAAATTTTCAACTTCGTATTCGCGCATAATAGCTTTAAAGTTATTTAACGTGTTGCAAGTTCTTAAGATGGCCTCCTCGGTTATGGAGAAATTAGCCTGCATATTTTCTCCCAGACGGGTAGTTTCCATAGTCCGATAAAGAGAGCTAAGTTTCCCGGCTGCTTTTTCAGCAATTAGTAAACGGCAAGAATTAGTTCCTATGTCAATAGCTGCATATCTCATGCTATCTTCCTTCCTAAAATAATTTAAAAAGCACTCCCCTTAAGGAGTGCTCTAACTTACTAGCTATTTCGATTTCTTTTCTTAGGTTCAATCCGATTTTTAAGGGGCTGCATTCTCTCGTCACTTTCTTTTAGGAACTTGGCGATCTTGTCATCTAAACTAGCTGCTCCCGTAGGTCTGTTAAAGCTACGGCCCGAATCATTAGAACCACCACTGCTCCGATTTACCGGTCGGGGAGTTCTTGGTGGTGGAGGTGCTACTGGTGCCAGGGCCTGTTTAATAGATAAACCAATCTTCTTACCGGCCACATTTAATACTTTTACTTTTACCGTGTCACCTTCTTTAATGAAATCCTTTACATCTTTTACATAAGTATCTGCAATCTCGGAAATGTGCACTAGTCCAACTGCTCCGCCAGCCAGTTCAATGAAAGCTCCGAATTTAGTAATGCCCTGGACTTTGCCTTCCATTATGTCACCAGGAACAATATTTGTTTGTTCAGTAGGCATAAAAACTAAGATCCCCCTCAAATTATACTAGATTCATTGTATTAGATGCCGGGGAACTAGTCAACTGAAACATTCATTCGCCAAGCTAGTTGTTATTTGACACCACGGGCATTATTATCTGTTCTCCACTTTTTACCATGCCCAATTGTTCCCGGGCTATTCTTTCAATATTTTCCAAAGACTTAGCCTGTTCAAATTCCTTAGTCAGAAGGTTATTTTTCTCCATTAATAAAAGCTTTTGCTCTTCTAATTCAGTTTTACGCTGGGACAGCTCATAAACTATTTTAGTCCTGGGAATTATAGTCACCATTAAACAAATACATACCAGTGTGGTAATAACCAGCTTAAAAGGCTTATTCATCGGCATTATCCTCCCCACCAAAAATACCTAAAGTATCGCCAGGGAGTATGATGACTACTTCATAGCCTTTAGAACGGGCACGATTATATAAGGTAGCCACTGTGCTAGCACTTATTTTTAAAGATTTGGCTATCTCTGAGGTTGACTTGCCCATCTCCTTAAGTACTACTACCTGCCGTTCCCGAAAACTAAGTTTTTCTACTCCCCTAATTTCTATCTTCATATCCACAACACTCTATCCACAAGTTATCCACATTCTGTGGACAAATTAACTACATATTACTTATTCGGGGAGTATTAAAAAAATCCTCTTTATAATTTAGTTACTTAATCATTTTCATCGGGAGGCGGCGTACGCCGTTTAATAATGCTGGCCTGAATCCAGGCTTTTATCCATATAAAAGGCTTTACGAATAGATGGCTTATAAATCCGATACTGCCTATAGTCAACCTGGCGCTAGTATCCACTACCTTTTGCAAGCGGCTGGATAAATAGTGATAGTAGATGAGTATGCCTGTTACTAAGGCTATTAGTACATATAGGCGCATTTCACCTTGATTTATCCACAGCATACAGAAGAATACCAAGCAAATCATAATTATCCATAGAAAAAAGTCTAAGATGTATAAGGAGTATTTACCTACCCTGGCTTTTATAATGGTAAGCTGATAAAAATGAAATATAAGACCAGCCACTATACCTAATGCTAAGGTAAGAAAAAAAGCCTTCATCTGGATTAGCAAATCAGACAATAGATTTCCCTCCGTTAATTGAGGCTATTACAACTTATTAAGTTGCTACAAAATAACTACACAATTATTTCAGAAGACGACTTAAAATATTTTTACTTTTAGCTTTTAAATCAGCTCCTTGAGATTTATATTCAACTGAATTAATAACCCCTTCTAATGCTACCTTACCTTCCTCCAGATTTAACATGGTTATATGCAAATTTTCCCCCATAATAAAGAGATGTCCTAATATAGTTTCAAGAATTATTTCTTGCTCATCAAAGGTGTTTACATTATTAACCCCGGTAAGTTCCATACTACTACGGTCATTTAACTTAATAGCGTGTTCAGCCATAATCCCCCTCCTTTTTAGGCAATCTGTTATATAAGAATATGCTGACCAGACTAACCTTTATGACATAAAAAAATCGCCCCCGATTTTTCGGAAGCGATTTTACTATCAGATAAGTATAGTACTCTAGGGATGATAGTATAAGAAAAACTAAGCTTGCGCTGAAGTATGTTAATGAAAGCTAAGTTTTTCTTATTTGTTTATTATTCTATAGGGCGATACAAATTTTTGGCCTCATTAGCTTTGATATTTTCCTTAATGTCCAGAACCTCGAAAACATTTTGTTTTTCTCCTATTTGAATAGTAATAATATCGCCTTTTTTGACTATTGTTGAAGGCTTGGCTAATTTGCCATTTACCAGTACCCGGTCATGCTCCGCAAAATCCCGGGCCACCGTGCGCCTTTTAATTATTCTGGAAACCTTAAGGTATTTATCTAAACGCATTTTATTAAATAACTGAATCTTTTAAGGCTTTACCTGCTTTAAAAGCGGGAACCTTAGTCGCGGCGATGGTAATTTCCTCGCCAGTTTGTGGATTTCTGCCTTTGCGAGCTTGTCTATCTCTCACTTCAAATGTTCCAAATCCTATGAGCTGTACCTTGTCTCCTGCCTTAAGAGCACCTTCAACTGAACCAAAGAAAGCGTTAACTACTTTTTCTACATCTTTTTTGGTCATTCCTGTTTTTGAGGCTACTTGATTAACTAAATCCGTTTTATTCACACCTATCCACTCCTTATAGCATTGGTATATTATGGCTATTCGCCGCCCATATATATTCTCCTGCTTTTTATAAAAAAACTTATGTAGTTAAGGCCATATTTCTCGTGTTTTATAGGCCTTTAGACTTAGCTTCATTCCAAATCTTATCTAATTCTTCTAAATTATAGTCATTAAAACCTAAACCCTTATTCTTTATTTGCTCTTCAATATAATTAAACCGGCGTAGAAATTTATCATTGCTTAGTTGCAAAGCTTCTTCAGGATTAATATTTTTCATACGGGCTATATTGACTAAAGCAAAAAAGATATCACCCATTTCTTCTTTTAACTGTTGGTCATCTTGGGCATTTTTAAGCTCTAAAACTTCTTCTTTAAATTTATCTATAGCCCCTTCTAAAACTGGCCAATCAAAACCAACCCGGGCGGCTTTTTCCTGCATCTTCAACGCTCTTAATAAAGCCGGCAAAAACTTAGGTATACCTTCTAAAAGATACTTTTTTCCCTCCTTCTTTTTAAAGCCTTCCCAGTTTTCCATGACATCATCACTAGTTTTAAGATCCATATTCCCAAATACATGGGGATGTCTCTGTATCATTTTTTGGCTTATGATATGAACTACATCATCTAAAGTAAAATTGCCGGCCTTTTCAGCTAACATGGCATGGAAAACCACTTGTAGTAATAAGTCTCCCAATTCTTCCCTTAGTTTATTCATATCACTTTCTTGTATTGCTTCCATTACTTCGTAAGTCTCTTCTAAAAGATACCGCTGTAATGATTCATGGGTCTGTTCTCTATCCCAGGGACACCCCTCTTCCCCTAAAAGCTTGTCCATTACTTCAATTAGCTCTTGCATAATAACCTCCAATATAAATTCACGCAGACTTTCGCAGACTATCTATGACTCCCACAGACTTTTTCAAAGTACTTATTCGCTTTGAGAATAACATGGTGAAAACAGTACATAAAGATGCTATTTTTCTTGTTTCTTTAAATTTGACAGGATGCACTCGTCATTCCCCCAGAGGGGGAGTTATAATTTAATATAAAAAACAGTGTAAGTCATAAAAAAATCAGCGGTAGTCAGCGTAAATTAAAGCCCAGTTCTAAACGCCTTTAAATATGCGTTTTATCATATTAATATCAAATTCTTTAATAGCCATGAGAAGTATTCCGTAAGTAGCCACTCCCATTAGGATGGCTAGTACGGTAGCTAAATGGGATTTTATGTCTATTCCTACGCAATATCCATAAGTTAGTTTCGTGATAATCCCCATAACTAAAGTTATTATTATAATTTTTATCAAGCGCCCTATCTCGTACTCTACATTAGTTAATTTTTTAAGGACCAGCAGATTTAATAGGGAACCTATGGTAAACGCAATTACCGTACCAATGGCGGCACCGCGGATATTCAACATGGCTACACTAGTTAAGCTGTAGTTAAATATAACTTTTAATATACCAGTTATAATCAGGTGACGCATAGCTATCTCCGGGCGGCCTATACCTTGTAGACCGGCACTGGATAACTGGAAAGCGGCTAAGGCTATACAAGAAAAGGCCAGAGGTTCTAGGGCAAACCCAGCTTCAGGCGCACCATAGAGCAAATCACAAATAGGAAAAGCTAACACATAAAGTCCCGCCGCACTGGGCAGAGATATTATCATACCGGCCCTAAAGCCGTAATTTAATCTTTCGTTTAATAAATTCTTCTTCTTCTGGGTTAAGGCTTCTGATATAGCCGGGACCAGGCTGGTGGCAATAGATATAGTAAAAATAGTAGGCAAGCTGATTAAAACCGCCGCCATCCCCGATAAATGCCCGTATAAGGCGGTAGCCTGGGAAGTCGTGTAGTTTAGAGCCATCAGCCTGCCCGGTACGATAACAGCGTCAAGCATCTGCACTAAAGGTAATACTACCGCTCCAAAGGATACTGGTACTGCTAATCTAACCATTTCTTTGGCCAGGGTTAAGGAGTTAGTACCCGAATATATTAAGGGGCGCCCCTCAATACCTTCTTTTTTCTTAAACCGCCAATAATAAATACCAAGTACGGCCAATCCTGCCACCCCACCTACAACAGCTCCAAAAGTAGCCCCGGCGGCCGCAAATTCTAGTCCTAAGGGAAATAAAAGATAAGCTAGTATTATTACGGCTGTGACTCTGAATAGCTGTTCAATTACTTGGGAAACAGCGGTAGGTATCATAGATTGATAACCTTGGAAATAACCTCTGAAAACTGACATCAGCCCAGCAAAAAATATGGCTGGGGCTACTGCTAAAATAGGATAATAAGCCCGAGTATCTTTTAACACATAAGTAGCTAATATTCCTGCGGCTTGCATAACTAAAACGGATAAAATCAGGCCAAATATAAATAAGACTAGCAAAGAAATCTTAAATATTTTTTTACTGTCACCGGAAAAGCCTTCGGTTTCTTTACGGGAAACTAAAATAGATATTGCTACCGGAACTCCAGCCGTAGCCATCGCCAAAATCGTGGTATAAATTGGATAAGCCATTTGATATAAGCCAATACCTTCAGCTCCAATTAACCTGGCTAAGGGTATACGGTACAAAGCCCCTAAGATTTTACTTATGGCTCCTGCAATACTAAGAATTAAAGCACCTTTCAGGAAGTTTTGTGTATTTCCCATTATCGTCCTCCCCATTTTATGAGGTATATTATACCATATCTGTGATAGCTAATTTTAATTATGATTTTGCGGTAAAAAGTTATTATTCATGCGCTGAATTAAGATTTCCTTTTCCCTAATGCAAAATTAAAAAAAGCGATCTTACTGACTCATAAGACCGCCCTTCTAGGTATTAAAGTAGTCTACTGTTCCATTTGTTTAGCTAAAAATCCCGCTGCGGTTTCGGCAAGCTTCACTTCCATGTCACCTAGTTTTACTCCCGGCTCCTTGCTAAGGATTATTACGGCTCCAATCGGATCGCCTTGAGTAATAATAGGTGCTATGACTTGTGATTTTACCGTATATTCACGGTCATCATTTTGGATGACGTGAATATTTTCGTCGTCAGGAGTTTCAACTTCCTTGGTGATTAGAATAGTTCTTTCATCTAGCGCTCTTTCTACCGCCTTACCTACGGGTTTACCCATGAATTCCCTCTTATTAGACCCCGCTACTGCAATTATAACATCACGATCGGCAATAATAGATACATGACCGGTAGTTTCGTGCAGTGAATCAGCATATTCTTTAGCAAAATCCCCCAATTCCCCGATGGGGGAATATTTCTTTAATATAACTTCTCCTTCACGGTCAACAAAAATCTCCAGAGGGTCACCCTCACGAATGCGTAGAGTTCTGCGTATTTCTTTGGGAATAACTACTCTGCCTAGGTCATCAATCCTGCGTACAATTCCTGTTGCTTTCATTTACAATTATCCCTCCTTTTTTGAAGAAATTGAAAATGTTGTTTTCTTTTCTCAATGATAGTATATAACTCAAAATCCCCTTTTATTCACTTTTTACCATCAACCTTAGAAAAATTTTATTGCTTCAATTATATGTGTTTATAGAAAAATTTATGTGTAAGTTACTAATATTACCGAGTTATTTGGTTAAAACTAGGCAGGAAATATTAACAAAGGTGGATTTAGGTATGTATCGAATATCTAATTTTCAAATATATTGCTTGCTATTGATTTCAGTAGGCCCTATTGCTTTTTTAGAACAGCCTAAACGGTTGGCACTCTTAATTTATCATAATGCTTGGTTAGCTAGTCTGGCTGCTATTATTCCAGGTATCTTTATAGTGATGATGTTTAGTTATTTAATTCGCAAGAGCCGTAATCCCTTCCCTTATTTACTGGAAGAATATCTAGGTAAAATAGGGGGACGGGTACTAGCCTTTATTTATGTATTAGTATTTCTGGTAACGGCTGGTTTTACTTTAAGTTTATTTACCAACTTCGTAGAAATTAATGTATTACCAGGTACTCCTATTAGTGTTTTTATTGTTGCTTTGCTATTTTTAGGTTATGTAGCAATTAAAAACGGTTTTGAGAATTTTGCTCGCTTATGCGAAATAATTGTTATGGTAGGATTTCCGTTTTCCATTGGGATTGTATTATTAGCCGCCACCCAAAATGTTGATATGGGTAATTTACTGCCTCTAGGGTATATGGATTTAACCGACTTTGGATTGGCAGTTATTTCTACCACCTCGATTTTAGGTAGATTGTTTCCCATTCTAACTATTGCTTACTTTTCTAATCACCCTTCCGGGGTACACTCCATAATGGTCAAGGTTTTATTTTCTTATATTCTGCTTATGGTTTTGCCCTCATTAGCCATAACTTTAGTGTATGGCGGAATAGCTTCCGGTATGTTGGTTTTTCCTGCGTTTTCTTTAGTAAGATTAATAGATATCAGCGAATTTATTACTAATGTTGATATTTTGTTTATAGGAATATGGATTACCGGAATTGTGGGAGCTTTCACAATATTTTGGTATATGGCTTGTCTGACTATGCAGCAAGTCTTTAATTTAAAAACTTATGACTTTTTAGCTGCTCCTAGCAGTCTAATTATTGCCGTATTATCGCTTATAATTGGTCCCAATATTATGGTCTTGAAAATATTTAATCAACAAATTATTATTGGAATCTACCTTTTATTCTTTCTCTTAATTCCTTTTCTACTTTTTATTATGGCTTTATTTAAACCGGATAAACCAGTTGATGCATCTCCTAACAAGGATACGTCCACATTAATAATGTGAATAAAGTACCCGCCTCTAGCTTAAACTAATGGCAATCTTTTTCATAATTCCAGTAATTTAGAATTATAGGGGGAACTAATAGTGAGGTATATTAACAGACGTCAGCCACCTGCCCAGAAGCCTATTACGAACCGGGAATTAGTAGCCCAAAATTTATCTACTAATATTACTGATAACTTAAATAATTTAGATAGGTTACTATCTAAATGTTCTGATGCAGTTATTAAGAAATTTCAGTTTAATAAAAATCCGGCTATAGAAGCGGCTCTTTTATATTTCGACGGATTAGTAGATAGAAATGAAATAGAAAATAATATTTTAAAACCCCTCATGCTGGAAATAGAAAAACTCTCCACCGAATACCTCACTCTTTATAAGACTGAAGATATTTTTTCGGCTATAGAAAGCCGTATATTATCTATGGCTGAGCTTAGAACCATCAATACTTTGCAAGAAGTCTGCCATCATATAAGCTCCGGGGATACCGTTATCATAATAGATGGATTTGATAAAGCTATGGTTGCCGGTACCCGTTCCTGGGAGTCCCGGCCGGTACAAACTCCCGACAATGAAGTAGTTATATTTGGTCCTAAGGAAGGATTTACGGAAACGCTGCGTTATAATACGGCCTTACTGCGCAGGCGGATTAAATCTACTAATTTTAAAATCGAATCTATGGTCATAGGACGTATTACTAAAACTGATGTAGTTCTATGTTATATAGAAAATATTGCCCCCGCAGGGCTAATAAATGAAGTTAGAAGGCGCCTGGAAAAAATAGATATTGACGGTATATTAGATACCGGCTATTTAAAAGAAATGATCGTAGATTCTAAAGAAACTCTATTTACTCAGGCAGAACATACCGAAAAACCTGATAAAGTATGTGGCCATTTATTAGAAGGCCGGATATGTATTATGGTTGATGGTTCTCCCATGGCTCTGGTAGTTCCTATTACTTTTCCTCAATTCCTTATAGCTTCAGAAGATTATTATATCCATTATGTACCAGCCAGTTTATTCAGGCTATTACGATTCGGAGCTATGTTTGCGGCTTTACTCTTGCCCTCATTATATGTAGCAGTTATTACTTATCATCATGAAATGATTCCTACTTCTTTATATCTTACTATAGCTGCTACCCGGCAAGGAGTGCCTTTTCCACCCTTTGTAGAGGCTTTGCTGTTAGAAGCTACCTTTGAAATGTTGCGGGAAGCCGGGCTTAGACTTCCCCGGGCCGTAGGGCCGGCCGTCAGTATAGTCGGGGCTTTAATTATTGGTGATGCGGCGGTAAGAGCCGGGCTAGTTTCTACCCCTATGGTAGTAGTTGTGGCCTTCACCGGTATAGCCTCATTTGTATCTCCGGCTTATAGTGCCGGAATCATAATCCGCATATCCCGATTTGGTTTTCTACTGGCGGCTGCTTCGCTGGGCTTTTTAGGGATTATGATTGCTTTAATACTCTTTATTACCCGCATGGTTTCCTTATCCAGTTTCGGGCAACCATATTTATCACCCATTGCACCTTTGAACTTGGCCCAATTATCGGATATTTTCGTCAGGCGCCCTTGGTTTAAGGATAAAAAACGGCCTTATATGGAAGGCATGAAAAATCAAACCCGGGAAAATTTTCCTGCCTCTGAAAGTGAGGAAAAATAATGCGCAATATAGGCCCCTTATTTATAATATTTTTCTTAATTCTCTGTGCAGGTTGTGAAGCTAAAGATGTAAATGATACCTCTATTCCTATTGGAATAGGATTCGATTGGGAAGAAGATAAATTTAAAATTAGTACTCAATTAGCCAAACCCTTGACTGCCGAGCAAGGAGGCCATAGTGGCGAAGAGGAGTCTTTTATAGTTGTTTCTGAAACAGGTGAAACTATAATTATGGCATCTCGCAACTTGCTTTTGACCCTGCCTCGGGTTCCTCTATGGACTTATGCTAGTGTAATAGTTTTGGGAGAAAATTTAGTAACTAAGGATGCTGCTCTTTATTCTGATGTATTAGCTAGAAATCCTAATATTCGTAATAATGCCATGGTAGTAGTTTGCAAAGACATTACCCCGGAAGATTTATTTCAAGTAAAGACTCCTTTAGAGCCCTTACCCGCACTAGGAATAACCAAAATATTAAATAACCAAGAAAAACAATTAGGTATTTATGTTCCGATATCTTTGGGCGACTTTTTACAAAAGGCTGCCACTCCCGGAATAGAACTAATTATTCCTATGGTTACAGTAATAAAAAATGGAGATACCGAAACTTTAAAAGTAGATGGCAGTGCAATTTTTGCCGACCGTAAAATGGTAGGCAGCTTCAATGAAAAAGAAAGCCGCGGTTACCGTTGGCTTAATAATAAACCAATACAAGGAGGAGTAATATCTATCCCCGATCCCCAAGATCCTCAAAAGCTGATTGGTATAGAAGTAATTCGCTCCACAGCTAAGGTTAAACCAATTATTGATAAAAAAGGCGTTATTTCTGTAAACATTAAGATTGAGGCCGAAAGCAATTTTTATGAACAACATTCTACTAATGACCTGCTAAACCTAAAAGGGTTTACGGCTATTGAAAAATTAGCTGCTCAAGAAATTGAAAAGGAAATTGCTCTAGCTATAATACGGGCCCAAGAGTTAAACAGCGATATTTTTGGCTGGGGTAAGCTGTTAAATCATAGTTATCCTGAAGTATGGCGGGAAATCGAAGCTGATTGGAATGATTACTTCCCCCATATCAAAACTAATATTGACGTGAAATTCCGCTTAAGAAGAAGTTATTTAACTGATGAGTCATTTAAGTTCAGATAAATATAGGGAGCTATAACTATGCTGATAACCTTATTAGTTGCGGTTTTTATATTAATACTAGGGCTGGAATTGCCCACTTTAATTAGGCAAAAGCTTTATAAAGAAATAGCAGTATTTGCCATAGTATACACAGTTGGTGTAATCATGGCATTAATTAATTTTTATAATCTACCGGTGTTTAACCCTTTTGAAGCTTTGGCAGTTTTTTTATCCAACCATTATGGAGGCTAATATGGCTAAAAAAATAATTATTATCTTTTTGATAATGTCCCTTAGTTTCACTTCCGGTTGTTGGAATCAAATAAGTGTTAATGATACTGCCGTCTGTTCCGGATTAGGAGCAGATTTAACTGATGATGGCAGAATTTTATTTACAGCTCAGCTTAATAAACCTGTTAACCCGCAGGTTGATAAAACCGAATCGCAATTTATGGTTTGTTCAGGAGTTGGTGATACTATGGTAGAAGCTGCCCGTAAAATAATGCTAACTTTACCTCGAATTCCCTTATGGCCTCATGCCGATATTTTTGTTATTGGGGAAAAGTTAGCCCGCAATGATTTAAGTATTTTATTAGACTTCCTGTTTCGTAACCGTAATGTCCGCATGAGCTCATCTGTTTTAATATCCCATAATGTGTCTTTAGGGAAAATGTATAATGCCGACTGTCCTTTATCCTTATGTTCCGCCCGGGGCATATTAAAAATATTAAATACTCAGGAGAAACATTTAGGTATATATGTCCCGGTGACCTTGAATGAATTTATTGTTAAATCTACTACCCCCGGTATTGATCCCTTTGCCCCCATGGTATCAGTAACTAAAGACCTTAAGGATAAAGATATTTTAACTATTAATGGTACGGCTGTTTTTAATGGTCCCCAACTAGCAGGTATATTAGATGTTACAGAAAGTCGCGGCTTATACTGGTTAACCTCGGGAAAACCTGGAGCACTAATTACCATAACCTTACCGGATGATCCCGAAGTTAAAATAAGTCTGGAACTCGATGAGTGCAAAAGTAAAGTGCGCCCTTTATTAAAGGGTGATAAGTTAATTATGAATATTACCGTTGATACCACATTTGACTTAAAGGAAATAAGCGGAAGAGCTTGTCAACAAGATCCCCAGTTTATGCCCCAAGTTGAAAAAGCAGCTCAAAATGAGATAGCTAGTCAAATTAAGGCAGCTATTGCCAAGGGGCAAGAAGTTAATAGTGATTTTCTGGGGTTTGGCCGCACTATTTATCGTTACCAGCCTAAACATTGGCAAAAAATCAAAGAGGATTGGCCTGAGTTATATCCTCAAGTAGAGGCTAATGTAGAAGTTAAAGCCTTCTTAGTATTATCTGATTTGGTCGATAATAACTTATTCCGTTAAATAGCAAAGGAGTACATTGTAATGCTGGTCGCTCTAATAGTTTTTACATTATTAAGTCTTATCTCGTTTTATCCGCTCCTGGTAAAAAAAGCCTGGCAGGAGCTATCTATTCCATTATTAATTCTTCTGATAGCTAGTTTTTATGCTATTCAATATCATTATGATTATAATTTTTTGCCTAATCCGGGTCATCTTATTACTAAATTATACCCTGTAGGTGAGGCTATAGGATCATTCTTTGCCATTAAATCATAGTTAGGAGCTTTAACATTATGGAATTATATAGCAGACAACTAGGATTCTTAATCTTCATGTATTTATTAGGCAGTGCCCTAATTTTCGTACCAGAAAGTATAATAACGCAAGATGTATGGATTTCCACTATTTTAGCCTCATTTGTAGGTTTATATTTATTACACATATTAATAGTATTACAGGAACTATACCCTGGTCAGAGTATTATGCAAATAGCCGAGCTAGCTTTCGGTAAATTAGTCGGCCAAGTATTAAATTTGCTGTATATCTGGAGCATACTTTTAGTAGCTATGTTAATCCTTTTTGATGCTATGGTTTTTTTAAAAATTATTTACCTTACTACCCCGGAAATACTTCTGGCCATTGCCATGATGTGCACTTCCTGTTATGTAATTTTCCATGGACTTATTGCTATAGGACGGTTATCAGATATATTTATATGGCCGATAATAGCTTTAGTTGTTTTAGGCTTTGCCGCTAGTTTCCCCTTATTTGATTACTCTAACATTCCTCCGATTTTAGCTAATGTTAAACAGATATTCGGGGGAACAATTTATGCAGCTAATTGGCCCTTCGCCGAATTAGTTGTTATCGCTCTCCTGTTGCCCTATGTAGTTGATTTAAAAAAAAATAAGAAACACTTATATTTTTGGTTTGGAGCCGGCAGTATCGCTTTAACTATTCGCAGCCTTTTAGTTCTGGGCATCTTAGGTAAGTATTTGGAAGTCTCCCGTTATCCCTTTTATGATATTTTCCGTTTAGTTCAGTTTCAGGAATTTCAGCGGGTGGAGCTATTTTTCTTCATATTGTTTTTTACCACCGTAATGTCAGCTATTGTGATTACTCATAAAACTTTAGTTTTAGGATTGCAGCACTTTTTCAGGTTAAAAAGCCGCCATGCATTAGTAGTACCGGTAGGCTTTTTGATCTTAGCCTTGATGTATGACTCCTTTCCCTCTGACGTAGGGTTTTTAGCTACCCAGGCTGCTTCGACGGTTTTTGTAACGTTTCCTATTTATATTTTATATCCTACTATGGTGTTCATTATGGCCAAACTGAAACATCGGAAAAATTCCCGTAAGGACATAGAAGTTA
>JAEWZB010000109.1 GCA_023395515.1 Bacillota bacterium | reverse complement strand
CACTAGTTCTGCTGCCCCTATTCAGATCGACTTTCTTAGATCCAATATCCAGAGTAAAGATCGTTGTATCCCGTCTCGATTCATAGGGGGAATTATACCTAATGATTATGCCATGTGATTTTAGTACGTGCCTTAATGGTTCCAATGAAACCTCTGTATCTGCTGTTTCCGATTCAAGAACTGTAGTATTGTCTTGGTTATGAAATACTTCCACAACAGTTTTCGGAATCTCAGCTGCATAACTGCCGGCTGGAAATGATAAAGCTGTCAATATGCATATGCCCAGCATAATAGACAAGCTGAAGGATTTATTTTTTTTCATTTGAAATATTCACCTCAATCTTTTCACATAATATGCTCAATATGGATTTATTTACAATAATAATTTAATATTCAATACCAAATAAAAGAAAACCTTCTGTTACCCCCTAGTTCTTCAAGCTATATAAATTCAAAATCCTTTGGTAAGGATACAGAAAAGATATATGGGTATGTTAACCTGTACTTGGAGGTGGCAAGGTGGCTTATAAAATTTTATTAGTAGAAGATGATGGGCAAATAACCGAGATTATTACCGACTATTTTGAGGAAAAAAGCGGGGGAACTTTTAATATAGAAGCGGCTATGACCGGAGACGAGGGGCAGGAAAGGTGTCTGGAAAACGAGTATGATTTAGTGCTTCTGGATGTAATGTTGCCTGGGGTTAATGGGTTTAGCATTTGCAGAGAGTTAAGGAAGAGTAGCGATGTGCCGATTATTTTTATAACTGCCCGCCATAATGAAAACGATAAGCTGCATGGATATAATTTAGGTGCTGATGATTATATTACCAAGCCTTTTTCGTTAGCCGAGCTTTATGCTAAGGTTGCGGCGTTAATCAGGCGTACTAAAGGTATGATTATAAGTGATGAAACTATGACCGCCGGCAGTATAAAGTTAAATCCCTTTCGGTATACGGTTTACGTAAATGATGAGGAAGTAATACTGGCTCCTATGGAATTCAGCATTTTAAGAATATTAATGGAGAATTGCGGCAGAGTAGTAAGCCGGGAGAGCCTTTTAACCCGGCTGTGGGGATATGATTTTGCCGGCAATGACCGGGTAGTAGACAATCATGTCAAAAAGCTGCGTAAGTCTTTAGGGGAGGCCGCTTCGCAAATTAAAACCGTAGTTAAAATTGGTTATAAATTGGAGGAGATGTAATGGAAAAGCAGCAGGTAAAGCGTGGCGTATACAACCGCATTTTCAGCGCTTTTTTACTTACTTATCTAGTGCTGATGGCAGGGTTTACCTTTTTCCTGATTGATCGGGAAAAAAAGCTGACTAAGATGGAGTTTGGAACCTTCGCTTCCTATGCTAATAATAATGTTACCGAAATACTGCAAGAACATGTTGATAGTGAAAACCGCCTGGAGGATATGGTGAAGGTTAGAAAGGATTTAATCCGGCAAACCGATTTTCTTACTTATTCCGGAACCGAGGCGGCTGTTTTTACCGGTGATTATGAGCTGATTTTTAATACTAACGACTATTGGATGTGTAATTATACAGAGCGTGAGGAAGGAAATACTCATTATGCTGGATATGCTTATTTGAATCCTAAGGCCTGGTTTAGTGAACAGGAAGTAAAAGAGCTGGAGGGTTATTTATATGCCGAGCCTCGGGCTAAAAAGGCTGGAGACTTGTCGGGTTATTCCGTTGTAATGGAAGGTTTTTGGCTGGATAATGAAATGATTATTCCGGATAAAATCAGAGTAGTACCCATGTATGCCAGCAAATTTGACGAAGAAGGTAATGTGACCTCGGCTGGGGGTACCCATGATGAGAATAATGTTATCTATACTTCCGGTTACCAGGATAACAAGAATTTGCCTTATTTTGAGCATGGCGGTATAAGGGGGAGAAATACTCCTTATTATGACCCGCAAAGCTTAGCCAGGCTGCGGGAAATGGTTCAGGATAAAGAAAAATTAAAAATAGCCGTGCAAGATATCCTATCTGCAACGGAGGAGAGAACCAAGTTTTTAACTTATCAATATTATATGCCGAGGCCTTATAAAAATTTTGTAAATATGTCTGATGATAAAGAGCCTTACAGTGAATATTGGACAGTTATAGCCCGGGAGGTTAATTTGTGGGATAGGTGTGCTGCTACCTTAGGTTTTGTATGGGGCAGCTGTTTATTAGCCTTTATCCTCATAGCCTTCATACTGTCCCGGCAGACTTATGATACTTATAGAAAGCGGGAAGAGCTGGAAGAGCAGCGCCGGGAAATGACTAATGCTCTGGCCCATGATCTGAAAACTCCTTTAAGCATTATTTCCGGTTATGCCCAAAACTTAAGAGAAAATGTTCATACGGAGAAAAGGGAGCACTATGCAGGTAATATCCAGGCTAATGTAGAGCGTATGGATAAGATAGTCAGTGATATGCTGGAATTGTCCGGCTTGGAATCGAAGTTGTTGTCTCTTGGCTGGGAGGAGGTCAGTTTAAATAAGATAGGGGCGGAAATAATTAACCGCTATCAGGATGTGTGTGAGGAGAAATCTATAATTGCTTCAGGGGAAGGTGAGGCAGTTATTAAAGCTGATCCGGCCTTGATGGAAAGAGTCATGGATAATTTCTTTGTCAATGCTCTGGATAATACTCCAGAAGGAGGAACTATCAGTATAAAAATATCTGATAATACCCTGGAATTATATAATAGCGGCAGTCATATTCCAGTAGAACACTTAAATGAAATATGGCAGGCTTATAAAAAAGTTGATACAGCCCGCCATGCTAGTAAAGGCAGCGGACTGGGCCTTTCCATTGCCCGTAGAGTCCTGGAGTTGCATGGATTCTCTTACGGAGCTGAAAATACTGACGAAGGAGTAGTATTCTGGTTTAAATTTGCTTAAGAAAGCCAAAAATGAGTGCGACTAAATAAAGAGGTGTCGCACTCATTTCATTTTTATAATGGCATTACATTAGATGCTTGTGGTCCTCTTTCACCATTTTCGATCTCGAACTGAACCCGTTGACCTTCTTGCAGGCTTTTATAGCCTTCACCTTGTATGGCAGAGAAGTGCACGAATACATCTTCTCCTCCTTCACTCTGAATAAAGCCAAAACCTTTCTCGGAATTAAACCATTTTACAGTGCCATTCATTTATATACCTCCAAAATGCTGTTTGTAATCAAATGATTACTGTTATTAGTATGGATAGAACCGTCTCCTGATATTCTATAATTTTGTATTAATTGCAAATAATTGAGCTGGGGCAAAGAAGAAAGAAATAAGAGCAGTTGTCTGAATGCAGGAGATAAAAAGCATTGCTGCCACTTTATGGGTATAGAGATTGGTGAAAAAGGGAAGGTTGTCAAGTAGTGCTAAATAGTTTATTATACCAAATAGTAACGGTTATTATTTAGGAGGTAATATCAGTGACAAGGTTAGTAGGAAAGCTTACTGATAGTGGCTATAAAGTGACACCGCAACGCCGGATTATCTTAGATATTCTGAATAAAAGCCCGCGCCATTTGACGGCGGAGGAAGTTGCAGACGAGGTTAAGAAAATTCAGCCTAGTGTGTCCGTTGCTACTATCTATAGGAATCTTAACCTTATGGTCGATATTATGCTTTTAAGTAAACTTGATTTACATAACGGCCCGGCCCGATATCAGATTAATCAAGGGCATAATCATCATATGGTATGTCTGGAATGTGGTGAAGCCATTAAACTGGGAGTCTGTCCTATGCAGGGGGAAATTGCCCGGATGGTGCAAGAAACCGGTTTTAAAGTTGATCACCACCATTTTGAAATAACCGGGATATGCAAGGAGTGCCAGGTAGAGAAGCAGGAGAAGAAATAGGAAGGAGTTATTTATGAATTTTAAAAAACATTTTTTGCTATTAATGATAACCATGTTAATAGCTGGTTTAAGTTTAGTTGGTTGCAGCAATAATTCTGCCCCCACCGGCCCGGCTGATAATAATGATCCGGTTCAGGATAAACTAAATATAGCAGTTAGTATTTTACCGCAAGCTGATTTAGTAAAAATGATCGGGGGCGATCTGGTCGAGGTAACGGTAATGATACCGCCGGGAGCCAATCCGGATAGTTTTGAACCTTCTACCGGAGATTTGAAAAAATTAAGTAAGGCTGATTTGTATATAAAAATTGGACATCTACCTTTTGAAGAAGCCTGGATGGATAGAATGATGACTGCCAATAAGAGCTTAATAATGATTGACGGATCTGAAGGTATTGAGCTTATCGACGATCACGATCCTCATATTTGGCTGTCACCCCGTTTAGCCAAAATTCAGGCGGAAACTATCAGCCAAGCCTGTATAGAAGCTGATGCCGATCATAAGGATTATTATTTGGCTAATCTGGCTCAGACTATAGAAAAACTGGATAAGATGGACCAAGCTATCCAGGCGGAGTTGGCTGATTTTAAAGGCCGGACTTTTTTGGTGTATCATCCGGCTTGGGGATATTTGGCCCGGGATTATGGATTAATTGAAATAGCTATTGAGGATCACGGCAAAGAGCCGGGGCCTGCCCATATGGCAGAAATAATTGAGCTGGCTAAAGAACAAGGCATTAATACCGTATTTGTTTCTACCCAGCATAGTACCCGCAGTGCCGAGGCGGTGGCTGCCGAACTTAAGGCCGAAGTCGTTGCTATTGATCCTTTACCGAGTAAATATGAAGATATTCTGACATCAGTACAGTTAATCAAGGCAGCTTTAGGTGGTAATTAATGAATAGAGAAGATATGGCTATTGAAATTAAAGATTTATACGTTAGTTTAGGTGGACTATTAGTTTTACAAGATATTAATTTAGAAGTAGCTCCCGGCGATTTTTTAGGGGTTATCGGCCCTAATGGGGGAGGAAAATCTACTTTATTAAAAACTATTGTAGGTTTAATAAAGCCGGATCACGGAAGTGTAAAAATAAAGGGAGAAAAGGTTAGCCGGGGACGCCAATATATGGGCTATGTTCCCCAATACGCCGTCTTTGACCGTGACTTTCCTATTAGTGTCAAGGAAGTAGTAAGTTTAGGGCGGTTAGGCAAACGCCGGGGCTTAAGATATTCCTCCTTAGATCAGGCCGTAGTTGATAAAGTTTTGCACAAGGTAGAAATGTTTGATTTGCAGGAGCGCCAGATAGGAGAATTATCGGGGGGCGAAAGACAGCGGGTCTTAGTAGCCCGAGCTTTAGCTTCAGAACCGGAAATATTATTGCTGGATGAACCTACCGCCAGTATTGATGAAAAGTTTGAGTCGGATTTTTATGAGTTATTAAAGGAACTGAACCAGGAAATAACTATAATTCTAGTCTCCCATGATATAAGTGCCATTTCCCGGTATGTAAAGAATATAGCTTGTTTAAACCGAACTTTATATCATCAGGAGGGTAAAGAGATTTCTTCTGACGTAATTAATAAAATGTATGGTTGCCCGGTAGATTTAATTGCTCACGGTGTTCCGCACCGGGTATTAAAACCACATGATGGAGTAGTAGGATAATGATAGAAATATTAAGCTATGATTTTATGAAAAATGCTTTGTTAGCGGGAATGTTGGTAAGTATCGCTTGTGGCATTGTGGGAACTTATGTTGTGGTAAAAGGGATAACTTTTATAAGTGGCAGTATCTCGCATACTGCTTACGGGGGCATTGGTTTAGGCTATTATTTAGGCATTAATCCTATGGTTGGTGCTACTATTTTTACGATTATTTCCGCTTTAGGCATGGGGATTGTAAGCCACAAAAGTAAACAACGGGAAGATACTATTATAGGCATGATGTGGGCAGTAGGAATGGCCTTAGGCATAGTTTTTATTAAGCTGTCCCCCGGCTATACCGCCGATTTAATGAGTTATTTATTCGGCAGTATTTTAACTGTACCTACTTATGATTTAAGAATCATGGTCTTACTTGATTTGACTATTATTCTTACCGTGTTTTTCTTTTATGAACAATTTAAAGCGGTAGCATTTGACGAGGAATATGCTCAGACTATTGGACTGAATACTTTAGCGGTAAACTTATTGCTGTTGTTTTTGATTGCCTTAACGGTAGTAGTGATGATTAGGGCGGTGGGCATTATTTTAGTTATTGCCTTACTGACTATACCGGCTGCCATTGCCCGGCAATTAACTAAACGATTGCCGACCATGATGCTGTACTCTATTTTACTGGGGAGTATTTTTACGGTATGTGGATTGCTGCTTTCCTATGTATGGGATTTACCCTCGGGAGCTACTATTATACTATGTGCGGCGGCGGGTTTCATTATTTCATCCCTTTTTACCAGTAATAAGAAGGTTCCCTTGGTGCTGGATAAAGGCCAAGTTCTATCCAAGTAATAGATGCAATTTATGTTATAATCTAAATTAAGAAAATTTTAGCATAAATGAAGAGGAGGTTTGGTAATGGATACTTTGGAATGTATTAAGACTAGACGCAGTATGAGGAAATTTACCGAAGAGCCTGTTTCTGATGAGATTTTACAGGAGCTGTTAGAGGCAGTTAGATGGGCGCCTTCTTGGGCTAATACCCAGACTTCCGAGGTTATTGTAGTAAGGGAACAAGCTACTAAGGAAAAAATTGCCGGCATATTAGCGGATAAGAATCCTGCTACTAAAGGGGTATTACAAGCTCCGGTAATTTTAGTAATGTGCGCCAAAACAGGAATAGCAGGTTATTATAATGAGTCGGCAGTTACTGATAAAGGTGACTGGTATATGTTTGATGCAGGTATTGCCAGCCAAAATTTATGTTTAGCGGCTCATGCCCTAGGTTTGGGAACAGTGCATGTAGCCCATTTAGACCATCAAGCTCTTGATGAGTTATTAGGCTTGCCGGCTGAGGTTAAAAGTATTGAGATAATCCCGCTGGGTTATCCGGGTAAAGAAGGCAAAGCTCCACCGCGCCGGGAAATAGGCGAATTTGTTCATAGTGAGAAATATGGGAATAAATATTAAAACTCAGACTGTTTAAAAAGAACACAATTTTCAGAGCGAGCAAAAAAGTTCACCAAAGGCACTACTCATGTACCGCTTGCGGTACGATTAATGTTGCAAGAGCAAGGCGTTAAGGGAAGACCGTGATTAAGGCGTACATAGGTACGCCGATTGAACGGGCTGACCTTAACAACGCAGCTATTGAGCTTTTTTGACGCTCTGAAGGAAAGCTGCGGCTTTCCTTTTTCTAATTAAGCAAATATAGTTTTTAAAATAGGATTATAATAAGGATATAGATAGTTAGGGGGAGTGATGATTATGGCGGGGATTTTTGATGTAATTGGTCCTATTATGGTAGGACCTTCCAGTTCTCATACGGCTGGGGCGGCACGCTTGGGCAACATCGCTTCTCGAATATGTGGACAGGAATTATTAAAGGTAGACTTTTATTTGCATGGTTCATTTGCCAAAACTTATAAGGGCCATGGTACGGATAAGGCTTTATTAGGCGGGATATTAGGGATGCTGCCCTCTGATGAAAGAATTCGGGAGTCAGATACTTTAGCAGAAGACCAGAAGTTGGAATATAGTTATATATCTGCAGATTTAGGCGATGTACATCCTAATACAGTTAAAATAGTTATGTATACTAAAGCCGGTAATCGCTGCGAAGTAATCGGTTCCTCAGTCGGAGGCGGCAATATTTTAATAACCTCGGTCAATGGTATAGATATGCAGTTTACTGCCCAGTATCCTACTATTATTATCCGGCATTTGGATAAGCCTGGTATGATAGCCCAAGCAACCTCTCTTTTATCTAAACACCACATTAATATTGCTTTCCTGAAAGTTTTCCGCCAATCACGGGGAAGTGAAGCATCTATGGTTATTGAGACTGACCAGAAGGTGGACATGGTAATTATACAAGAGCTCG
>JAEWZB010000079.1 GCA_023395515.1 Bacillota bacterium | reverse complement strand
CAATTTTAGGCAATACGGATTATTTCTTATTTGATAATACCATAACATTATATCTTGTTAATTATATAATAAATAGGTATCATATTTGTGTTAAAAGTTTGTTAATTAACACTATTAGGCTCTTTTTAAGTCCAAAAGTACATACTATTTTTTTATGGGAACATTAAATAAAACTTATGACAGTTGAAAGCTGCATTTTGAAAAAATAATAAGCCACTAGATGATAGAGGCATTTAAAGAAATGTCTAAGTTAAGGGTTAATCCTATCCCTGGCTAGTTTTTAAGTTGCTCAATAATAGTTCTTCTGGATATACCCAAATAACGAGCTGCGGCCGATCTATTGCCACCGTGCATATCCAGAACTTTAAGAATCAACTCTTTTTTAACCTGTTCCATAGTAGTTCCTTCCTGCCGTAACTCAATACAAAATTTATTAACAGCATTTTCATTAGTCGATAAAATTTGTCTGACTTGTATCATATCACTTAAATGCTCCGCCTTTACTTCAATATCATCATACATAAATACAACCCACTCAATAACATTACGCAATTCTCTTACATTTCCAGGCCAAGCATGATGTATAAGTATGTCAGCCGCCTCTTCTGCTATATATTTAAAATGTTTCTTTTTTTTAAGGGAAAATTCCCGTAAAAACAAGCTGGCTAAAGGAATAATTTCTTGGGGCCGCTCTGCAAGCGGCTTTAACTCAATATGGCCAACTTTTAATCTATAATATAAATCACTTCGAAATGATCCTTCCTGTACCTTATTTATCAAATTTACATTAGTAGCACAAATAATACGCACATCGATTTCAATCTTTTGTAAACCACCCACCCGGTAGAATTCTTTTTCTTGTATTACCCGTAATAGCTTGCCCTGTAAATCAAGAGGCAAGGCCTCTAATTCATCCAAGAAAAGCGTTCCTCCATTAGCAGCATCCAGTTTACCCCTTTGTCCAGTTTTAGAACTGCCGGTGAAAGAGTTAGGTTCATAACCAAACAATTCACTTTCAAATAAAGTAGCAGACAAGGTAGCACAATTAATGTCTATAAACGGCTTTTTAATTCTATTATCATTGTCATTGTCATTACCAAAGTGAATAAATTTGGCGATTATTTCTTTACCCGTACCGGTTGGTCCCTCTATTAAAACAGGAATAGAAGGATCAGTATGAAGCTTTAAGGCAGTTTTTATATTGTCACGCAAGGAACTTGAAAACACTCCCACCTTTATACCGGCACAAGAATATTGATTAATATTATCCTCTGGCGGTTTAAAAATATTGGCCTCCGGTTTCAGCAACTCATTTCTATCTAGAATTCCTGGTTCTCTTAATTTATTTTGGCGTTCTTCAATTCTTTGCACAATTTTGGCTAATTCTTCAGCATTAATAGGTTTTAGAAGATAATCATAAACCCCGGCTCTAAGTGCTTCCACAGCCGAATCAGCATCTGCATAACCAGTAAATAACACAATATCACTAGGATATTCACAGGGGAAAGTAGAAATAGTCTTAAGCAATTCAATACCTGACATACCCGGCATTCTAATATCTGACAAAACCATAGGATATTGACGCATGGAGTATTCTGCTATAGCATCATGGGCATTATCACATTCTGTAGTTTCGTGACCAATTTGTCTTAAAAACTTGGCTACAGCTCTGCGGCTATTTATGTCATCATCAACTAATAAAATTTGCATTTAATACTATTCCTCCGCCGAATTACATTCATAAACAGGGAAACGTAAAACAAAACAGGTTCCATTATGACCATCAGAATATACGCTAATATGTCCCTGGCATAAGTTTACAATAGATTGAGTTATTGATAGCCCCAGACCCATATTACGTTGATTTTGTTGGTTGGTAAAAAAGGGATCAAATATTTTTTGCATAATGTTAGGGCTTATTCCTGGTCCATTGTCATGTATTTCCAAGATAACTGCATCTTCAATCTTGGTTATAATAGTTATTTCTTTATTTTTATTTCTTATTTTTTCCAAGGCTTGAATGGCATTCATCACTAAATTTATAATTACTTCCTGTATTCCAGTTTCCGTAGCCAGGATTACCGGAAGATCGCGGGCTAGTTCCATTTTAAGCTTTATTCCATGTAAACGGATTTGACTCCCGATTAAATCAATGGCATGTTTAATGACATCATTTAAATTACAAGGGGATAAATTCGTATCTTTTTCATCCCTGATAATGGCCCGCATTTGTTTAACAATATTATCAATCCTATCCACTTGGACAGAAATTTCTTTTATTTCATCCATTACCTCGGTAACAGAAAGGGGCATGTTTTGCTTATACCGATAAATCAAACCGGTGGCGGTGACCTTTATGGAATTTAACGGCTGATTAATTTCATGAGAAATTCCCCCCGCCATTACCCCTAAGGAAGCAAGTTTTTCCGAACGAGCTAAAATTTCTTTGGCTTCCAACATTTGTTTTTCATTCCTTTTACGTTCAGTAATATCACGCATTATGCCAGAAATACCAAGAATATCTCCATTTTGAGCCCTTAAGGGAGTCTCCAATTTATCAAAAACAAATTCTTTATTATTAATATTTATAACTAGTTCCTCTTCCACCGTTTCCCCTTGCAAAACCCTCCGATCCCGTTCCAAGGATTGCTTTGACCAGTTTTCATCAAATAATTGCGAAAATGTTTTGCCAATAACCGCTTCCCTTTTCAGGTTTAAACTTGTACACATAGCAGTGTTAGCTTCCCGTAAAACCGAGTCAGCATCTTTAACATATATGAAATCTTCAGCACTCTCCATAATGGCCCTTAACTGCTGAGTAGATTCATGTAATGCTTCCTCCATCCTTTTTCTATCCATAATTTCTTTCTTTAAATCAGCAAACAATATGGCATTATTTAATGCAATAGAAGCTAGTTGTCCAAACTGTAAAACACGTTGGATATCAATTTCCCCAAAAGTTTTTTCCTCATCTAAGGAAGATAAAGTTATAATGCTAATGACTTTATCTTCGGATTTTAGGGGGACTGCAATAACAGCCTTCGGGTAAAAAGGTAAATCCGGTAATTTTTCCGGCCAGTTAGAATAATCCTGAACTACAACTGGTTGCCCGGTTCTCCAGACCTTCCCGCCCGTTCCGCCACCATTCTTTTTTAAATTAACTACCCGGTTATTTTCATAAGCACCTATGCCTATTTCCATTTCCATAGTATCAGTATCCTTTTGATAATGATAAATGTATCCATGGGGTGTACCTACCAGAGTGGCAGCTTTTTTCAGAATAGTAACTAATAAATCGTCTACATTTAAACGATTTATTATAGATAAAGAAGTGTCATACAGCATGTTAATAATTTCATTTTGATTTTCTATTTCCAGCTCGGCTGCTTTCTGCTTAGAAATGTCAGAACATATGGCTACGATTTTAATCTGATTATCCATTAGCGCTATCATATCAATTCTTTTCCAGACTACGCTATTAGCACCAATAAACCGTATTTCCAGGGAAGCTTCTTTAGCCAGTAATGATTCGAAACGGTTAATTTCTTGTTGAATAAGATGAATATCATCTAAATGGACTAAATCGTAGAGGGTGACAGGTTCATGCTTTTGGCAATCATTTTGGAGAAAATCCAGCATGGCCTTACTGCAATAAAGAAAATTACCGGCTAAATCTATAGAAAATATTGTACAATAGTTCATTAAAGCAGGAAAAAAAACCTCATCCTGGTTGCATAATTTTCCATAGTGATTTCCACCAGCAGAACATAAATTCCATTTGCTCTCATTACACTTATTATCAGCCAAAGGAACTTTCCCCTTTATCCTAAAGATATTAATTAATATTTAACCATAGCCCCTAACTGTTGTCCAATACGCCTTATTTCTCAACATTAAAAACAGATGTTAATAGTAAAGCGTATCTCGCGAGTTGGTGAGATACGCTCCATATTAGTTTATTCTTGGTTCGAGACTTCATTCAGTGGGGAGTTCCACCCCTACTGAATGAAAAGTCCCGTCAATACTGAACTAGCCGTCCTTTATAGAGGAGGTAGGCTTAGGACAACTTAGTTCAGTGATGAATAGCTTACCCTCACCTACGCATAAAAACATAATGTACTTGGAGCTATTTTTGAAATTTCACCTATTACTTTTCGGCTTTTATATAACCATTGGCAAGGGCAATCTTACCTTCTTCATTAAGAACTCTAAAAAACAATTCTACCAAATTATCTCCCACTCTTCTTTCCAAAAACTGAATACAAATAGTCGTTCCGGGAAATACCATGGCCGTAAGCTTGGCATTAAGTGCTTTCACTTTTGCGGCATTTCCGTCCAATTCACGGTTAATAACCTCTCGGACAGCCAAAGCAATTGTAGCTGTGCCTTGCAGAAGGTTACTAGGCAAATTAACTGAATGAGCATATTTAGGAGAGGTATGAATGGCAAAAACAATATCAGTACAACCATCATATATATAAGGTAGCTCAGGTTTAACATATACAGGAACTTCCCATATAATCTCATCGCTTTCTGTTTTGGGCACAACAGGGAGCTCACCTTTTCCTCCATCAATACATTCAACCCCCCGGAGCATGGTTCCATTATATTCGGTATAATATAAATCTCCGGTCTCATCCATTACCTCATACTTATAAACTACGTTAGTACCGGCCCGCTGGGAAATCATGGCATGAATACGCGGTTGTATTACAACATTGATTCCATCAGCACCTGGTTTGATAGGTTTGTGAAACTCAATATATTCTGTATAATGAACATCTCTTTCCAAAACTTCCTGCGAATATGGTACATCAATATATTGACGAATATTTTTAGCCAGGGGCCAGCCCATAGTAACAGCAAACATAGGTGGTGCTATAAGCTCATTATTTATATCGTCCACATATAGCGGATTCATATCATTAATGGCAGCAGCATAATTAGTAGTCTGTCTCCAGGTTATAGTTTTATTAACTTGTTTCCATGGAACACCTACTAAATCAGAATCTATCGTTAGTTTTTCTTTCATTTCCATCTTCCTAACTTAATAATAATTATAAATAATTTAATTTTTTGGCTTCAGATCTCAGCTCATTTCTAAAATCAGGATGGGCTATAGCAATTAGAGCATTAGCCCGTTCCCTAATACTTTTTCCCCGCAACTCTGCAACTCCAAATTCAGTTACAACCGTATCTATATCATTTCTACCGGTAGAGACAAATGAACCATAGGGTAGATTAGGAACAATAGTTGATATTATTCCATCTTTGGTTGCAGCGGTAGAATTTAAAACTAAAAAGGCTTTGCCTCCAGGGCATAACCCGGCCCCTAAGTTAAAATCCACTTGCCCTCCAACTCCGCTATATTGTTTAGGGCCAATACTTTCCGAGGAGGCTTGCCCCACTAAATCTACAGATAAGGTGGCATTAATAGATATTTGTTTATGTTGTTTGGCAATTACATAGGGATCATTAACATAAGCTACCGGATAAAATTCCACAAAAGGATTATCATCTAACCATTTATATAAATTTTCGCCGCCACCGGCAAAGGAGGCCACCGATTTATATTTATGCATAGTTTTCTTGGTATTATTAACTGCTCCTTGCTCGATTAAATCTATCATTCCTTCGGTAAACATTTCGGTGTGTATGCCCAAATCATGCTTATGAACCAGTAATTTACCCACCGCATTAGGTATGGCCCCAATACCTAGCTGCAAAGTAGCACCATTGTCAATAAATTGGTTAATATATTCGGCTATAGCCTGGCTTTTCTCGTTAATGGGTATTTTAGGAATAGTTAAAATCGGAGTATTATCCTCACACACATAATCTACCTCGGAAATGTGCACCAAAGAATCGCCGCGAACACAGGGCATATTTTCGTTAACTTGCAGGATAACCAGCTTAGAATTTTCAATTAGATACCGGGAATAAGCAACCATGGCCCCAAAACTCATAAACCCATGTTTATCGGGAGGTGATACCATAACTATTCCATAATCAATCGGCAGTCCTTTCATATCGCGCTCCATTTTACTTAAATGATGCACAGTATAAGTGCCTCGGCCGGCCTGAATTTCTTTGCGGGCCCCCGGTCCTACAAACCATTGATTATTTTGTATATGCCCGTCATTTTCGGGTTCATTAAAATCTAATTTGAGGGAATTATTGCTGCAAAATTCTACTCCCTCTAATTCTTTTTTTCTAGCGGAAATAGCTCTAATTAAAGATTCAGGATCTCCCGCCCATCCGGCGCTAAAAATACGGGTATGGGATTTGATCAGCTTAGCCGCATCCTCCATGCTAACTAGCTTACTCTTATAAATATCTCGCCAATTTGTATTGTACTTCAGAGAGCGTTTCAAAGAATCATCCCCTTCACTGTTGTATTTAATATGGTAATAAGGTTTTTGATAGGAGAAAGACACTTAGTAATATGGACTATAAATCAAACCACTTAGCTTGAATCATTTTAGCGTTCGGCTCTTCATAAAAATTAGGCTGAATTGTTAATATAATTTTAGGTATCCGCTTAGGATTAGGTGATATTTAGGTGCCTATATAAAAAATTATTGTTGCAATATACATGCCAAACTAATTACCAAGGTCTTTAAAATAAATTTTAGTTAGTAATCCGCGGCCTATAGATATTTATAAGCAAAAAAATTCATTCTTTATTGTCCAAAAAACCTCGCTTCAATAGCAGAATATTTCACAACTGCGAAATTTTTGCCCACCCATTTTAATCAGTCCGTAAAGAAAATAATATGACGGGATCTTTAAGGCAGTTTAGTCAGCCATAAAAAAGATGGTCCCATGTTTAGCTATTTAACATGAGACCATCAAAAACAACCTAAAGGATTGCCCGCATTAATTGATTGTCAGTCGCTTTTTTTCTATATTATATAAAAATTTAGTTAAGCTGAAGAAAAGCATAAAAGCCATACTAACCGGTACACTTAAATAAATCCAAATTAAAGACAGCTTAGTGGCAGGTAAAACTACCGTATGACTTTGCTGCAAAAGAATACACCCATAATAAAGAACCGCTATTATGAATATAGTAACAAGTGGTTCGGTAATCTTTTTTATTATGTCGACCCATTTCGGGGGTAAAACAGTCAATAAAGCATCTACAACAATATGGCCATTTTTAGGCATATTATAAAGATAAGCTGCCCCCATAAAAATAAGCCACACCATTAACAGACGTGCCACCTCTTCACTCCATGTCAGAGGGCTTCCGGCTATTCTAAAAATAATTTGCATTACTATAATAATTGACATGGAAAATACTAATATATTGGTAAAAATAAATATAAATCTGGTCAGAAGACTATCAATTTTCTTAACGATGTCCATTATTACTCACCTCCTTCAAATAGTTACGGCATTAGCAGATTGGGAATCAGCGTAGTAATTATCGGGAATAAAGTAATTAGAGCTAGGGCTCCGAAAAGCGCCAAATAGAACGGTTTGACATGCTTGAAATATTCTCCCATTCCAATACCGGCAATATCATTGGTTACATACATTAAGACTCCCACTGGTACCGTAACCGTACCAATCATTACGTTAACCAGCATCATTACTCCGAAATGTACCGGATCAATGCCTAATTGACTAATAATCGGTACAAACATGGGGGTTGTCATTATGATAATGGCTGTACTTTCCATAAACATACCCAGAATTAATAAGAAAATATTAATTACTAATAAAGTTAAATAGGGATTGTCGGCTACTCCTAGAATAAAATCGGCCACCATTAGAGGAGCCTGCTCTAAGGTCAATATCCAGCCAAATAATGCCGCCGCCGCTATTATAAACATTATTCTGGCCGAGCCAACCGTGGTATTAATTCCAATCACAGGCAAATCCTTTAAACTTATCTCTTTTTTAGCCACCGCTAGAATAAAACCATAGACTGCCGCAACAATGGCAGCTTCAGTAGGGGTAAAATATCCGGAAAGAATACCGCCTATGAGAATAACGGGCATAAGCAGTGGCAGTATAGCATCCTTGGCCATTAGTAATCTTTCTTTCATGCCTGCTTTAGTATAAACAGGATAATTTTTCTTATGAGCAACGAGATAGGCTACCAGCATTAGGCTTCCTCCCATTAAAATCCCGGGCAGAACGCCTCCCAGAAACAATTTTCCTATCGAAACATTAGCCATAACTCCATAAACGATCATGACAATACTAGGGGGAATAATAGGTCCAATAGTTGCCGAACATGAAATAACTGCCGAAGCAAAGCCTTTATCATAGCCATCTTTAATCATATCCGGAATTAACATGCGGCCAAAAATAGAAGCGCATGCAATGGAAGAACCTGACATAGCAGCAAAAAGTACACTGGCCAGTATATTAACTTGAGCCATTCCGCCCTTAACATGCCCAACTAGAGCTCGGGCAAGGTTGATCAAACTTTTGGTAATTCCTCCACTATTCATAAATTCTCCTGCCAGCACAAAAAACGGAATTGCCATCAACGGAAAGCTGTCAACCCCGACTACCATTCTTTGTACTGCGGTACTTAATAGCAGGGTACCTCCATTAAACAAATCAACACCAATATATATAAAAGAACTAAGGGCCATGGCAAATGCTACTGGAACACCAAGAAAAAGTAATACCATAAAGCTAACAATCAAAACAGTTATCATATAAACTCTCTCCCTTTTCCTTTTATGGGAATAGAAAAGGCTTGGCATTTTTTGGACCTAGACCGTCTTTTCATACCAAGCCCATAATAAATCCCACTTATTCTTGGTTAGACTTATTTAATAGCCTTGATTTGCCCGTAAATATCTCTACCGTTATCATTCCACACCTTGCTAATTTTAGGAATTATCTCCTCAGCTTTAGCATAAAAAGCTTCTATATCAGGTTCCACAATGGTAACTCCTGCGTTTTTAAAGTTTTCAAGTAATTCCTTCTCACCGTCCAGGGTTACCTGGGTATTGTAATCTCCTGCCGCAATGGCAGCATTTTGTATAATTTCCTGCTGTTCCGGGGTTAAGTTATTAAAAAAGTTCTTATTTATAGCAACCGGACCTAAACCGGAATTCCAGCCGGCCATAGAAGCATATTTAGTAACCTCTTGAAATTTCATACCCCAAGTCAAGTCTAAGGGGCCTTCTAAGCCTTCAACTACCTTTTGTTGTAAAGCCCCATAAGTTTCGCCATAAGCAACTGGGGTAACACTAGCACCTAGACCACCTATAGATTCAAAATAAATTTCTATTTCGGGAACTCTTAACTTCACTCCCTTTAAATCATCAGGAGTTACTATAGGCTTATTAACCGTATAAAAATAACGGGGAGCCCGATACCAGAGGTCTAAAATTTGTATATTGGTTTTCTCTTTTATTTCCTTAACGAAATCTCTCATAATAGTGTCTCCGCGGGATAATTGCATAGCATGGTCAGCATCACGGAATAAGAAGGGAGCGTCAAGAACTTGCAGTTCAGGATAAAATGCTGCCCCCATCGCTCCCGGACTTGTATATATCATTTGGAGGGAACCATTATTTAAATTTTCATTAATATCCCTTTCATTTCCTAAAGCAGAGGCCGGGAAAAGTTTAACTATAATTTCGCCATTACTTTCCGCTTCCACAATTTCTTTAAATTTTACACAAGCTTGAGCACTAGCAGCAGACTCAGGTAATACGTGGGCTAAATTAATAGAGACCGTTTTTCCAGGTTTTTGTTCATTTCCTTCCTGGTTCGCTTTATCTTGTCCACAGCCAACCACCAAAGCCCCCATGAGTAAGCATGTAAATAATACCAATATAGCCTTAACATAAGATTTTCCCATTAACTGTTCCTCCTCAAAGATCAATTTTTGTTGTGCTCCTTCAAACCAAGGTATAATTTTTATTATCTTTCACTCAACATACTATTTCAGTCATAAATGTATTAAATTATTAACTTACACCTCCTAACGAATATAACCATATTGAAGAAACCGATCTTTTAAATATATAGGACACCTAATGTAAAAAATAAATGCAATATTTATGCCACTTGAATTTATTAATAACAAATTAATGTAGCTTGGCTTTAAAGATATGTATATTCGGCAAGGGAAACTACACGCATACATCCCATAGTTAGTTTTTAAATTATCTTACCTAGTTTAAATGAGGTGTTTTTCGAGAGGAAAATAAACAGGTGTGAAATTATTGCTCGCCATTAAAACTCCTAGATATTCTATGGTGACAAAAAACAGTTATTTTGATAGTGAAAAGAACCTTGATGATTTTACGATTCTTTTCACTATCAATTTTCTGCCTAAGCTGATATAGGCATTCATCTGCCTTCTTAAAAACTATAACATTTAAATAAGCTAGCCTTTATGCCCTTAAGGTAGCCACAATTCTAACCGGGTTCAGGAGTAAGTCTAAGGCATCTATAATGTTAGTTACCGCTATATCTGCTTTATTAAAAGCAGATATAGCACAGCCTTCCTGTCCCATAATTATTATGGATAAGGCTGCCTCATCCAGCATTAAAGTATCATTGTAACCATTACCAACTGCAACTGAGGTTTGCCCATGCAATTGCTGGAGAAAACTTTTTTTGTCTTCCCCGCCATTTATTTCGTCTACCTTAATTAAAGTAATACCTAATTCCTCACTTATTACTTTTCCGGTACCATAAGTATCGGCCGTTAATAAGTAAATATCGAGCTGTTCTTTTAACTTTTCGATTCGGTCTTTAACCCCGGCACTAAGTACTCCGGCATTAGTTAAAGTACCATTTAAATCTAAGAGTAAATTTTTAAGGATTAAGGTTTTATTGCGGCCGGGTAAAGTAATTTCAATCATATTGTCCTCCCAGGCTTTAAAGATAAGCGGCAGCTAAATCATAAGCTACCATCATACCGTCATAAAGCGCCTGCATAATATCCTGAGGGTTGCGGTTATCTCCGATTGTATAGGTTTTCTTAACTTCATTAAAATAACTGGTGTCTATAACATCATTTTTATGGTAGCCCACGGCACAGACAATTTTATCGTATTCTCGGGCTTCTATATTATGGTCAGCCAGGTTTTTTAGCTGGACTTGTTGGTTATTAACTGCTGCTACTGCAAAGCCTAACTTACGTTCTAGTCCGCCTTTTTTTAAGCGGGCCAGCAGTTCCAGCCGGGTCATATTTTCTAATCCTATGGCCAGTTGCGGTTGTTTTTCTACTATTGTTACTTCATTAGACCCGAGTAAAAATTCCGCCACTTCACAACCGGTACTGCCTCCGCCTATAACCAGGACTTTTTCATTTTTTAAGACAATATTTCCGTTTAGAATTTCCTCCACACTTACTACTTCCGCAGTTTCCAAACCTTCTATAGCCGGAATTATCTCCCGGGCTCCTAAAGCCCAGACTATAATGTCCGGTTTTAGCTCTTCTATTAAAGTTTCATCAGCAAAGCAACCTAATCTGACTTCGACACTGCTGCGCCTGGTTTCATTAATAAGGAAGTCTTTTATTTTCGTTATATTTTCTTTGAGCGGAGGTTTAGCCGCAATATTTAGCTGTCCACCCAGCTTATTTTGCGCTTCGGCTAAGGTTACTTTAGCTCCGGCTGAAGCCAGACTCAGAGCAGCCTGCATTCCCGCCGGGCCTCCGCCTGCCACCAGTACTTTATAATCAGGTAATACTACGTTTTTATCTAATAAATATTCCCGTCCGGTTAAGGGATTAACTGCACACCTGATGTGCATAGCATTATTAATTTGGTTGAAGCAGGTATTGCATGTAATACAAGGTCTTATGGCCTCGGGTTTTCCGGCTATAGCTTTAGCCGCCCAATAAGGATCAGCCAGCATTCCCCGGCCTACCCAAACTAAATCGGTCTTACCTTCGGCAATGAGTTTATCGGCTATTTCCGGTTCCCTTATGACTCCCCCGCCCATTATTGGAATATTTACTGCGTTTTTAACTTGATTCACCATATCAAATCGCCAGCCCGGGGCAAAAGAAGCCGTTTCAATCGAAGTTTGCCCCGATTCGTAAATACCGCAAGATACATCTAGTAAATCGGCTCCCGCTGCTTCCAGCATTTTAGCTATTAAAATACCTTCTTCCGCTTCCAGTCCGCCTTTAACAAAATCAGCCACATTAAACCTTACTCCCAGCAACATATGGGGAACTATATTTTTTATATCGCTAATTATCTCCGTGATAAGACGAACCCGGTTTTCCAGTGAACCGCCATACTCATCTGCTCTTTTATTAGTATAAGGAGACAGAAATTCACTTAATAAATAGCCATGGGCAGCATGTAGCTCTATTCCGTCAAATCCTGCTCTAGCTGCAAATATAGCTGATTTAACAAAGCTTTTTCTTATTTGCTTAATTCCCTCCCGGCTCAGTTCTTCCGGCTCGGCCCGCATGAGCTTACAAGCTATGGGAGACGGGGCAACCGGATTATTGCCGGTAACTACCGGACTAGTTTGCCGGCCGGCATGATGTAACTGTACTAAAGCTTTACAGCCATGAGCTTGAATGTTTTCGCTCAATTCTTTTAAGCCGGCTATGTATTCGGGTTTATCAATTCTTAATTGAGTCATGCTCGCTTTTCCTACCGGGCTGTCAACACAAGCAATTTCTACTATAATCCCACCGGCTCCGCCTTTAGCTCTTTGGGCATAATACTTTATAAGCTGGGTGGTAACTTCTCCATTAATAGAAGCCATGCCAGTTCCCATCGCCGGCATTATAATCCGGTTTCTAAATTCTATCCCCTTAATGGTAAGGGGGGCACTTAAACTTTGGTATTTATTCACCTTAAATTCCCCTTTCATCTCTCCGGTTTTAATTCTTTACCACAAAAAGTTATTAACCATTAGTTGAATGTATAAATATTCCGTCACCAGCCTCCGCATGGGGTACCCATAGGGCATTACGATGTTCCCTAACGGTCACCCCTAAGGACAAAACACCACTACTTGTCTCAAGAAAAAAGGGGTACCGGGCCAAAGTCACATCCTGTTCAGTGTCCCTCTCGCTCCATCCATAGAGCTCGCCCCTTTTTTTCTTGAGCCTTCGCAGGGTGTATTCTCCCATGCTACGTCAAACGTTCCTACATATTTATACATTCAACATGTCATACTCCTAATTAACTTAGGAAATTCAGCTTTCCATTCCCTAATCCATCTCTATTTTTAATACCATTATTTTCCTGTATATTAACTTTCATAGCTGCGCACAATACTATTAGAAAACAGTAACACGCTCTAAGTTCCTAACCAAGGTTAACACTTAAGCAATATTATATAATTAACATTGTATAAGAAGTTACTGTTTTCTACCAGAAATCCGCTAGCTCAAAATCTAAACATTGTTGTCAGGCGATCTGATTTTCAATAGTTTAGGGCAGCTAGCGGATTATTTTTTACCACTTATGCTTTTTAGTCAGCCCATAAAAATGCAGACTGAAGATTAAGGGCAAAATTATTAAGATATAGTAATATAAAGGTCTACCCGAGTCGAACAGGTAGGGCTTTAAAGATAAAAGTGGCAATACCGGAGTATACCAAAATTCCAGTAAAAAAATAGTCATACCACTTAAATTAAAGAAAGTCATGAAACTAAGGATTAGGGGTATAGATAACCACAGGGCGGCCGCCCACCATTTAACTTTTAGGGGCTCTTTTTGCAGGCTTTTTACTTCCACACTAATTATTAAAAGGTAGACTAAACTCAAAAATATATCTAATCCCACTATATAAGTACTTAACCAGATGGCTAAAGCGGCAAAAAAATGTATACCTAATAGGCGCAAGGTTTTTATCATCATCTGCCCTTCTCTCTTATAACGGTAGTCCAGCTACTATGGTAAAAAGCTTCGGGAGTTACCCATATGTCTTTATTTTCATCTAAATCTATGCCTTGTTCTAAATACGCTTTCCAAATAATCTTGGTACAATTCCATATCCGGTCCCCAGGTTTAAAAGCTACCGGATAAAATAGACCTCCCTCATAATTTTTAATATAGTCGATAGCATTATTTTTTATTTCCGGACTTACTTCGACTTTCAATAACGCAATTTCACTATAATCCCAAAAATGATTGATAGGCTGAGTAGTAACACCTAAATCTCCGTAGCTTTCCATAACCAGATTGTCCCCTATATAAATACCGGCATGAGAAAATCGGCCATAAGAGCATTTAGGATAACCTCCTACCAGAATATCCCCCGGTTCTAAATCTGCAAAAGATATCCGGTTGTAATATTTTCCCTCCAGGCCATAACTAAACTTACCTTTTTTAAGGTTTTGCCAGTAAAGCTGGGCCACACTGTGAGGATTATTTAAAATATCATAATTATTTAATCCTCCATAAAGCAGTAAGACTAAAAAAATAACCGGAAATAACCACAGTCTTAACCAACGCATAATTAAAAAGTCCTTTCCTCGTCCCCAGTAAATAATACCTTAATATAAAAGTCCAACCTGATATTTTAGCCTTGCTTAAATTCTACCAGTAAATACTTTGGTTTTTATCATTTCATCTGTAACTTCCCTTAAAAAAATCAGTATATTATTAGTAGAGGTGATATGTAATGGATAAAGGATTAATTTCTCACCTGTTGTGGGACGATTACCATCTCTTAGCCAAATATTTAGAAGGCAGCACTATTAAAAAAATTCTGGACTGTACCGAAACTCATGTGGCGTTATTATTAGAAGACGGTATTATAGTTAATTTTTTACATCTGGAAGATGAAATTATATTTGATGTTGAATTACCCAAATAAATCAGTAAAAATATATAAAAGGAGATGACATCTTGATTAAATCAAAAATTATATCTGTATTTATAGCAGGCGTTTTTTTATTGTCGGGTTGTGGACAAGAAGCCCATAACCTTAACCATAATCCTAGCATAGAAACACCAAAATTAAATGAAGAAAACCTGGTAAAAGAGCCTACCCTTGACCCGGCCGAGGAAGTAGTATCTATTCCAGATGAACAGCCTGCTGCTAAGGAGGAAACACCAGTTAACCCGGCTCCCCCAGCTATGCCGGCCGAGACGGAAAATAAATCTTTATCCTGGTATTTAAAACCCAACTTAGAGCATACTATCCCGGTAATTCCAGCTAGTGCCCAAGAGCTCCTTAATGAGCACCAGGGTTTTTATATAATACCGGATGATGGCAGCTCCAAGATTTACCTTACTTTCGATGAGGGGTATGAATTAGGTTATACTCCCCAAATTTTAGATACCCTGCAAGCTCATAATATTAAAGCAACCTTTTTTATTACCGGACATTATATAAAATCTCAGCCCGAACTAGTTAAACGCATGGTAAATGAAGGCCATATGGTGGCTAACCATACTTGGAATCATCCTAATTTAGCTAAAGTTACCCCCGAGAAACTTGCTACGGAAATAACTAGTCTGGCCGAGGAATTTGAGGTTTTAACCAATACTCCCATGGCTAAATATATCAGACCTCCGGAAGGTGCTTATTCCGAAACTAGTCTTAGTTTAACCAGCCAATTAGGTTATAAGACGGTTTTTTGGAGCTTGGCTTTTAATGATTGGGACCCTAATAAACAACCGGGCCAAGACTTTTCCTATAAATATGTGATGGATCATATCCATCCTGGAGCCGTAATCCTTCTGCATGCAGTCTCCAAAAGTAATACCGAAGCCCTTAATGATATAATTGCAGATTTGCAAAAGGAAGGCTATGTCTTTGCTTTATTTGAGTAAAAAGAGGATAAAATATGCGCAGAATAATCAGGAAAATTAGCCGCCAAGAAGAATTAACTCCTATAGAATACAGCGAACTTTTACAATATATTGAAGAACTCAGGCACAAGTCTCCTCCCTCATATTATGTCTTTTATGAGAAATATGCGGGACTGCTTTATTTAGATTACAACACCCTTATACCTAAATATGCCTGGAACATGGACAACCTGATCGATTTTCTAATCTGTCATCCTGATTTACATCGGCAGGGAACTATACCTTTAACCGCCTTTCCTCCCGAAGCCCAGCCTTATCTTTATGATACCTGGGGGGGAATTGAGCTTAGTATTCCCTTCTTTTGGCAGAACATCTTAAATCCTCAGGTTATAAACACTGAACTTCCCCGCCCTAGAACGGGAAATATTATTGTAAAATATGAAGATGCTAATCCTTATAAGGAACGAGGCTTAAAATATCATTTTGATCGTTTACTTTGTTATTCTTTTATAAGCCGTATCCAGACTTACCGTTATTTGACCAGAAATAAAGCCAGCTTTGACCGTTTCGAAGTAATAGCTCCTGACTGTTTAGGAGGTATTTTTACTAATAAGGAGAAATCAATTTACTATTATGTATTTCTTACCGAATCCAGCCTAGTTAAAGCTCAAAATGCGGTTCAGCTTTTAAATTATACATTTTACGGCAGAAACGATGGTGATTAAGAACCATGCAAGAACTATGGCAAAAACTTAATGAAACTACCGATTTATTTGCTTATTGGCATAATGAATTAAAAATACGCCAAGAATTCAGAAATAATTTTACTATTGATCACACTATTATTTTGGAAACTAGGGAGCAGATAGAGTTTTTGTATCGCAGCCTTTACTTGACCGGCAGACCAGCCGACTTTTTTGGGGCTCTAATTCCTAATCTGGATAAATCACCGGCCCTTAACTGGCTGAAAGCGGCTAATCCCGAAATAATTCGAGCTTTCCTGGAGTTTATGCCTAAATATATTAGGGATTATAAACCGGGCATAGAACAACTGTTATTTTTGGTCCATCTTTATAATCAGGAACTGGACCACTTCTTTACCCCGATTATTAGCATATTGACAGCTTCCCAATGTCAATTTATATCCCATAAAACCGCCAATCAAGATTTTAGAAAACTTTTAAAAAAAAGACTGGCAGAGATAGAAAAGGAACAAAGAAAAATATTCTATGGTTTAGATTTAACCAAAAATTCACTGACCTACCCTACTCCCCAGGGGGATAAAGTCAAACTGCTGATAGATACAGTCAACCTTTTACATAAAAACCAGGCTATCTATAATAATTCCCCTTCTGAAACAGAGGCGGGAGCGAACCTGCTGCCGGTGGTTTCCTCCTTATTTGAGCTGGGCCTGATTGAGGACTGTCTGCATTTACTACTATTCATTTATAACAATTACCCGGGAAATAACCAGTCATTAACTTTAAATCCAGACGAAAAAGCGATTAAAACCTTTAATAAATTAGTACTTAAAACTATATCTATGTACGCGTTGCTTAACCAGTCGGCCCCTTTCCATTTTGCTGTGCAAATGTATAGCCGCCATTTTCCTGATCTTAATTATGATAGAGCCTCTCTGAATTATTTAAAGCTTTATGAAAAAATGCAGGTTACTTCCAGCTCTTTTACTACCACCATATTAGATCTTTACCCGGAAGTATTAAAAATCAGGCAAATGCGAGCCGATGAGGTTCCCTTACTTTTTGATTATGAAATAACCGACCGTTTATCTGGTAACCGCTTTTTAGAAATCTGCCGGTTAGCTCAGGATAAACTGGCTGCCCTGCCCCACGAAACATTTATTACCCTGGAATTATTAAGAAACCTGCTTAAACATGGCTGGGTTAAGGAGAGTATAGCTAAGGATATTTTAGCCGAAAATTATTTGAGCCTGTTTAGATGGCTGCCTAGTTCCCTTATTATTAATGAAACCTTAATCACCGATTTAATTACTAATACCTCCCCGGCCGTTCGGGAGCAGCTGGAGAAAATTCTTAAATTGACAACCTATTATAATAATAATTCTATTTTAGTTGATATTAAGGAAAAACCTGATTTATTTAAGTTAAAAAACGAGGAATTAAGAAGGGTAATATTAACCGGAAAGTTCTTGGGGGTGTTAAAATGAGCCAGGAAGTCGCCAAATATTTAAATCATTTGGAAGAATTATTACAGCAGGTAAAAAACCGCATTCCCTCTGCCCTGAATATAAACTTAGCCGCAGCTGAAATTAACTATGATTCAATTGATAACTATATAACCGAACTAAATACTTACTACTATAAAAGTTTTCACGAACACTTTTTTCCTTACTATCAAAAAACTATTACTCAAGAATTAGAAGAGCTTTTCCAGATAAAACAAGATCAGGACATGATTATTAAGGACTTGCTGGCAAATCTTAAAAGGTATGCCAAATTATATAATCAGGTTAAAATCGTTAACCGCCTGCTGGCTGATACCCGCGAGGATTTTAATAGTTCTCTATATACGGTATATAGGGAAAAAGAACAGCCCGGCACCGAGTTATTATATGTCTTTAAAAGTTTGCATAATGCTTTAATTAGCCTGCAAAATACTATTAATTTACTTATTACCCTCTATGAAGACCCGGAATTATTAAATGCGGTTCGACTCTACCCTAATATGGCCCGAATATTAGTTAGAACCTATAAAGCGACTCCGGCCGAATTAGATATGATCAGGCGCCTTATGGTAAGACTAAAAGCTATTTTAAAGCTGCTTAAACAACTGCAAGCTAATGATATCAGTAAAAAAATAGTTACGGCTATTTTAAATGAATTTGCTCTGCAAGTAAAAGCTATTAATAGTGAAAAAAGCTGGACTACCTTGCCCCAGCCTTTTATAGCCGACTTTAATTTTAAAATCCAGAACTTTACCGAGTTAATATCAGCCTATAATGAATTAAATAAATTAGACAAAATTCAGTCCCTGGCCCAAGAATATGAAAATATAATATCCAGTTTTTTAATCATATTAGATAAGGGCTTAGATTTCTTAGCCCAGAATTATTCCCGGATGGCCGAGGATTTATTAAGCAACAGTTTTGCCTTAATTGATTTAAGCCGCCATTCCTTACTGGCATTAAATCATAACATTTCCGCGGCCAAGACTACCTTGGACCGCATTCATGATAATATTAGGCAGATGGGAGAGCCGGATTTTGCTTATTTAGCTAAAATTGCCGATAATCTGTTAAATGATTATCAAGCTAAATTTCAACAATTTCTACAGAATGAAGACCTTATGCAAGTTCCGCTTTTAGCTAAACAGTTAAATATGGTTAACTTAGAATGTTCTTTATTAGACCGGGAGCTTAATTCATTAAAAGAAAAACATGATTTTTCTAAACTGCTGGAAGGAAAATATTTAGGATTAATTAATATCTTAGATTCCTACTTAAGCTTTATCAGTAATACCCGCGGGGATTTAGAAAGAATACTGGCTCCCCGTAATTTAAGCCGGGTCTGGAAAGGGTTTAATGTCAAGGTCGAACGCTTGCCTCTGGAAGTAGGTAAGATATTTCCCGCCCCTTATGCAGCTATCCTGGAAGAAGTTAAAATTGACCGGCAGATAAGTACCCTGGATACTAATACTATTCTCCATGAAGAAGGAGATATATTTATAATTACTATTGATCATATGTCTGTTTATGAAATTCCCCCTTTTACTTTAGCCCAGAAAGGTTAGATTTTATGATTTTAGCCCTTGATTTTAGCAGTTCCTTTACTAAAATAGGTTACATGATAGATGATTCCCTAGTTAGCTTGATTCCTAACGGTATCCCTAAAAACTTTACCTTAGCCGCAAATGAGCCTGACTTGCAGCATAATTTACTAGAGCACTTTTTATGCCTGGATAAGGAATCTGTAAAACCGCTAAAAACAACCCCCGCTATTATTAATGTGGCTATCCCTAATTACATGAGCCTTAAGCTGCGCAAACTTATAAAGCAGGTTTTAAATACCCTATATACTAAAGCCGCCATTAATCTAATACCTTATCCGGCCGCAGCTTTAGCCGGATATAACTTGCTGCATAAAGACCGCCAATTAACTGGCGATATATTAGTTATTGAGGGAGAAAGCTCTCCAGGTTATTATAGTTTTTTAAGTTTTTCCCCGGAGACGGGGGAAATGATTATCGAAACGCAAATTCCGCTTTCCTCCACCGGAAAAGAACTGGAAATTATTGACCAAGCTAAAAAGCTGGGACTATACCATAAAAACTGGCACTTGGATAATGTATTGCTGCTCAGCCCTATTTCTGAAATTCCTCCGTTGGACCCGGCCGTTTTTTCTCCCTTACCGGTTATTAGGAGTGACAGCAGCAGTGTAATTACAGGTCTGATTAGCATGGCTAACCTTAATCAGCCTCCCCTAAGCATAAAGACTATTTATCCTTTTAATTTTTATATAGAAACGTTAAATCAAGATGAAAATGCCTATGTTCTGGAACTTATCCCTTTTGATACTTCCGTATTAGAATTAGACATTACCGGGCAATATACGATTGGCAGTTTACCGCTAACCTCCCCCTATAATTTATCTGACCTTAAGAATGAAGTATTATTTAAAATATACGAAATAGCCAAAGGAACTAATGATTTAGGAATAGAAAATTTTAAGGGGCAGGAGATAATTTTAGAATGTCCATTACCTGATACGGGTTTACCTGATAATATAGATATAAAGCTCGATTTATATGCAGCAGAATTAACTGCCGGTTATTCAAGGCCTGACGAGGAAGTTAATAGAGGCCTAAATGTTGCTCTTCCCCAGATAATGCTAAATCAGGATTGGCTATTATTTGTTAATCGGTCGGCATTTAATAGTGAACTTAATAAAGAACTTCAGAACTTCTTAAGTCATACTGATATGACCGGGGAACTTTCGCTGCCAGAACATTTAGAACTAGTTAGATATAAGTTATTAACTTTACTACCATACATAAGCTAAATTTGAAAGGAGTAATATTATGACTGTAACTTTTGCTCTACACCCGGCCGCCTCTAAAAATATTATTGCCCAAGGGGTAACGAAAATTCCCGAGGTTATAAACGCTTTGGAGCATGGTAAGATTATAATCGGAGCCGGCACTACCAACTTAGAAATAGCTAAATTATTACTTAATTCCTCATTTGAACCTAAAGAAGCTTATATAGCAGGTCTTATTGCCCAGCAAGTAGCTTGTATAACCGACCCCGCCGACCGCAGGGTTTGGTGTATAGAAAAAGGTACATTAATCGAAGCTGATTGGGTGGAATTCCTGGATACCTTTGGTAAAGATGATGTTTTTATCAAAGGCGCTAACGCCGTAGATCCCTTCGGACATGTAGGAATTCTTTTAGCTAATTCCCTGGGGGGAACTATAGGACGCAGTATCGGTACCATTAAGTCCCGGGGCATAAAATTAATCTGTCCGGTAGGATTGGAAAAACTTATTCCTTCTTGTTTAGAAGCCGAAAAACATATGGGCATTTATAAAACTCCCCAGCGCTTAGGTATGCAAATTGGCTATATGACCGTAACTAACAGTACCGTAGTTACCGAGATTGAAAGTTTAAAACTACTATATGGGATAGAGGCGACTCACATTGCCAGTGGCGGGGTAGCCGGTATGGAAGGTGCGGTAGTTTTAGCCGCTCAGTGTGATGATGAAAAGCAAGCTAAAGAATTGTTAGCCTTTGTTAAGAAAGCTAATAGAATACCTCCTTTAAAAGTTATTAAAAGAAAATGCAATACCTGTGATAATCCCTGTTCCTTTAATACTAAATAGTTAGGGGTGAGGGGTGAGGCGTGAGGCGTTAGGTGTTAGGTGTTAGGCGTGAGATGTAGGGGCGGTCTTTGACCGCCTTTAGTGCTGACACTGATTAACGCTGACCCTTCGGGCACTGAATTCCACCGATTTTTAAAAACTAAACCCTGGTTTATTATGATTAACACTATTTTTATTTTAAAAAAACCAGCGTTAATCATAATAAATCTGTGGAAATCTGCGTTAAACCCAGTGGGCGAAGCCCACAGTTACATAATATTAATGTGATTTTTTCAGTACCTCCCGCTATTTACCTACTAACCGCGATAACCAGGATTTGTTTTTGCCTTCCTGTTCGTTTTTCCATAAAGTTAAAAATTCATCCACCTTTTTTTCCCTTTCCAGATTACGCCGCTCCACTTTTTCTTCCAGCTTTTTTATCCTTTCTTCTAAAACCTTATTACTGGCCAACATCTGATCATTTTGCTCCACTATATGCTGAGCTAGAGAAACTAACTCGGGTAAATCGCTTATGATCGGTTTATCATTAACCGGGGCTACTCCCGTTTCCGTAGTTTCTTCTACATTTTCTAAAGCCATTTTAATGGCCGTAGTATTGAGCCCTTTATCTTTCAACGTAATAACTAGTTTTAAAGTCTCTAAATCAGACTCACTATACTGTCTATCTCCCCGTTCATCTCTTTTGATTTTTAACTTAAGACTATTTTCTAAGTAGCGCAGGGTATGCTGTTCGATTTCTAATATCTCTGATATCTCACCAATTTTATAAAATCTTTCATTCATTTGTCACCTTTCCTCCCTTCACTTCATAACTTGTTATTAGGTAAACGATAAAGTCCAACTGCTTATCAAACCTAATTTCAGGCTTAACAATGTTTTATCAAGTGGCTATGAGAGCAGTTTTTTTATCAACTTAATTCCCAGGTTAATTATCAACTTTATTGTGAACCTACACTTTCCCTTCCTTAATATTTAGCTCATTATTAATATATGAGCTAGCCGTTCGAATAGGACGGCTTTTTTTTTTTGCTATTAAGAATTTTATATATGCCCCTAAAATATATAATGGCAGACTGTTGGAGAAGTCTGCCTGAGATTATCAATTATCTAAATTATAAACTTAATAAAAAGGCTGCCTGTTTTGGAGTAAACAGACAGCCTTCTTGACTATTATAAGCGCTAATTAAAAATCAAATGCTTCCAGAGGAATATCTAATGCAGATGAATCGCCATCTTTTACGATGTTGGCTACCATCATAACATTAGGTACTACGTTTCTTACATAATATTTAGCCGACATGACCTTGCCAATATAGAAATTGTAATCAAAATGATCTGCTCCTACTTCTTTAGCCTTTTGCAGGGCTACTAAAGCTTGGTCAAGAATACATCTTCCGGCATAAAGCTGGGAGGTGGCGGTTAAAATCCGGCGGGAATAAAGTGGCATCATACTTATTTTACCTGAGCCAAAATATCCGCCAATAGCCATTTGAATTTCAGTATAAGCATTAAGTGCTTGCTCTAAAATATCAAACTCCTTGCTTAAACTAAGATCAACTGTAGCAGCTTCACTGCTGGCCGCTACTTCCTTAACTGCATCTGAATCTTTATTAGCTGCACAGAAATCGCGCATTTCCTGTAAGAATTCCGCAAAGACTGCACCTTTGCCCATCATCCATTTCCGGCCTAATAAGTCCAGAGATTGAATAAAGTTAGTTCCTTCCCAAATAGAATAAATTTTAACATCACGGGCAATTTGAGCTACCGGATATTCTTCGCAATAACCATATCCGCCATAAGCTTGAATAGCTTCACCAATCAGCCACCAGGCTTCATCAGTGGGATAAGCTTTGCATAAAGGAGTAGTAACCTCAACTAAAGCATTAGCTTTTTTGCGCACTTCAGGATCGGGATCATGATGACGAACATCAAAGGCAAAGTAAGTTTTGTACATCATAGCTCTCATAGCTTCAACATGAGCCTTACCCATTAATAAGGTTCTTCTGATATCTTCATGATTTATAATGGTAATTCTGTCACCTTTAGGATTAGTTAAAGGCCGGCCTTGAATTCTGTCTTTACAATAATCCCGGGCATTATAGTAAGCATTGGCAATACATGCTAATCCCATAGCACCAGTAGCCATACGGGCTCCATTCATCATCTGGAACATTTGGGCCATACCTTCGCCTTTGCCTTCGTTTTCCAGGGGATTAACTCCTAATAACCAGCCCCGGCAGTTATTATTTTCCCCAAAGCTTAAGGAGGCAGTAACTGAACCATATTGACCTAACTTATGTTCAATACCGGTAAGTTCTACATCATTATTTTCCAGGGAGCCATCTTCATTAACCCAATATTTAGGTACCACAAAAAGCGAAATGCCTTTAGTACCCTGTTGCGCACCTTCCACCCGGGCTAAATATAGATGTATCACATTATCAGTAAAATCATTATCACCACCGGTGATAAATATCTTGTTACCTTTAATTTTATATATTCCGGGTTCATCGGTAGGATAAGCTTTGGATAAAATATCACCTACGTCCGAACCGGCAGTAGGTTCAGTTAAACACATGGTTCCGGCCCAAGTGCCGTTCATCATATTAGGTAAGAACATTTCCTTAAGTTTATCGGTACCAAAGCTTTGGATTAGACCGGCCGAACCGCTGGTAAGCTCCACATAAGGGCCAAAAGCCGGATTAGCGGCGCCAAACATTTCCCAAATCATGCTATGTAAAATATGAGGCAGCACCATAGCATCTTCGGAATCATCAATATTGCTTGTGCCCCAGCCTTCTTCCTGTAACTTTTTGAAAAGCGGGCCATAAGTAGGCGGAGTTACAACCTTGCCATTTTCAAATCTGCACGGGTTCTTTTCGCCGTCTTCATTACTAGGCTCGATTAATTCCTTAGCCATTTTCATACAAGGATCTAAAACTGAATCTACATCCTCTTTGGAATAATAATCACTAAATTGTGGATAATTAAATATTTGTTCAGTTGGTAACCATTCTTTTAAGATAAACTTAAAATCTCTGGTATTAAGATAGGCAAAATTTGCAGACATATTTTTACACCCTCCATTTTCTAAGGAGGCCCCCCCTCGCTTAATAAATCTGTTTTCTCCCTCTATAAAGTTTTACCTGGCTGAAGAAGCTCTCCCCTTAATTTCTAGATAATACCAATTATTAACAAGCTTGTTCCTAGGTCCCCCCCCTCTAGTTTAGCCACTTCTCCAGTTCATCATATGACGAAAAGCTGCCATGTATTACTAATCGCCATAACCTAGAGAAATAATATTTTTTTAACTCCTAGCTCTATTCGATAAAAAGGGGGTTAAATCCTTTTTCGAAAAATGTTTAATTTTCTCACTATTACGCTAAGCTATAATTATTACGTATAAAAAAAGCTGGTAACTACCTAGATAGTACCAGCTTTTTACCTAAGATTATTTTAATGTGATTAGAAGGTTAATAATGCTTCCTCTTCAATATCCAGAACTGATGTATCCCCTTCTTTAATAACCTCCAGGGTTTTAAATACATTAGGTAAGATATTGCGGGCAAAATATTTGGCTGCCATTACCTTGCCATTATAGAAAGCATAATCATAATGATCTTTGCCTAATTCATCAATTTTCTGCTGGGCTATAACTGCTTGTTCTAATAATAGTTGAGTACAAGTTAAATCTCCGGTGGCATGAAGGATTCTGGTAGCATATAAAGGAATCATGCTAACCTTGCCGTTACCCACATAACCGCCCATGGTCATCTGTATTTCTTTATAAGTTGCAACTGCCTTAGTCAGAAGTTCCATTTCTCTTTCCAATCCGGCTGCACTAGCATTAGCACTGGCAAAATTATCAATATCAGCCAGCCAATCAGCAAACAAAGTACCTTTGCCCATCATCCATTTACGAGCTACTAAGTCCATGGACTGGATATAGTTAGTACCTTCCCAGATAGAATAAATTTTAACATCCCGAGCTAATTCAGCAATCGGATATTCTTCTGAATAGCCGTTTCCACCCAGTACCTGCATAGCTTCAGCACATAATTCCCAAGCCCGGTCTGAGCAATAAGCCTTAACTATAGGGGTTGCTACTTCTATTCTAGCCTTGGCCCATTTCTTTTCATCCGCATCAGGAGTATGATGAGCTACATCAAAGAACCAATAAGTTTTAAATATTAAAGCCCGCATAGCTTCTATATGAGCTTTAAGGTCTAATAACATTCTTCTTACATCTTCATGCTTAATTATTTGCAAGCGGTCTGATTTAGGATTAGTAATCGGACGGCCCTGAATCCTTTCGGTAGCGTAATTAGCTGCATTATGGAAAGCTACTGCAGTTTCAGCTAAAGCAGCATGTCCGGTTTCCATTCTGGCCCCGTTCATCATTTGGAACATTTGGGCCATACCTTCACCCTTGCCTTCTTCATCAGGAGGATTACCTAAAATATAACCCCGGCAATTATTATCTTCGCCAAAGGACATTACACAAGTAGCTGAACCCTTAATACCCATTTTATGTTCGATACCAATACATTGCACATCATTGCTGCCGGTAATATTTCCATCATCATCTACCCACATTTTAGGTACGACAAATAGAGAAATACCTTTAGTACCTGGTCTGGCTCCTTCTACCCGGGCTAATACCAAGTGGACTATATTTTCGGTAATATCTTGTTCTCCACCGGTAATAAAGCATTTGGTACCTTTAATCTTATAAACGCCTTCTTGATCAGTGGGATAAGCCTTACTTAAAAGATCACCTACATCAGAACCGGCGTTAGGCTCGGTTAAGCACATAGTGCCTCCCCAGTCGCCGCTAAACATTTTATCTTTAAATAAACCTTTGACCTTATCATTGCCAAAGCTGGCTACTAGACCGGCTGCACCCGCAGTTGCCAGTATGTAAGGCATGACTGATGCATTAGCTGCGGCCAAATACTCTCCACAAGCTCTAAATAAAGTATTAGGCAAAGCCCCTTCGCAATCAGGATCTTCATTGCTTCCGCCCCAACCATTTTGTTGTACAAACCAATAAACCTCTTTAAAGCTGGGAGGAACCGTAACATTTCCCTCCGCAAAAGTTGCTTGGATGGTATCACCATCATCTCTGCTGGGGGCTACAACTTCTTTAGCAACTTTAAGAGCTTGTTCCAAAATCATGTCCATATCATCAACACTATAATAATCTTTGTAAAAATCGAATGATAATACCTTTTCCATGTCTAACCATTCATTAAGAATAAACCGGTGATCTCTAGTTGAATATAAAAAATTAGACGCCACTATAAAACCTCCCCAAAAATAAATAAACCGAACTAATTCCATGAATACACATTGGGCATTCCTGCTTAAACCACATTTGTTATCCAACCACCCCCTGGTTAAATTACCTTATGTAAATAAAATTTTTCCTACCTAACTATTAATCCTCGCAATATTTTTTATAGTAAAATACTTACTTTGAATCCATTATAATAATTTTCTTATAGTTTTAAAACCCCACGGCTAATAATGCGAAAATTGAGACTTGTTTGCCAACTTAGGCGTAATTTATTATAATCTACTGGGCTCTATTATAATGTGGCCAGCAATATCGACAAGTAAAAGGAAAAGCTAAAAAGGGTGTGGAATATACCAATTACATGTCAAATCGGACCTTACCAGAAAGGAGGGGGGCAGCTTCAGGTTTATTCTTGTGGGGTGTGTTGTAGGTTGACTAGGTATATTTTAAGGAGGGCATTATGACAAATATTAATGAAATGAAGGTTACCGGCCACATTCAGGAATTAGTGGCAAATCCTTCCCCTTTGGGGTTATTCGGGCTGGCTATGGTTACCTTAGTAGCTTCCACTTCTAAATTAGGTATTACAGAAGGTACCGCCTATGTTATTCCCTGGGCCATATTTTTAGGGGCTTCTGCCCAATTAATTGCAGGTATTTTAGACTACAAACATAATAATACTTTTGGGGCTACGGCATTTTGTGCTTATGGTTTCTTCTGGTTTGCTATGGCTATGAGTTGGATGATTTCCAATGGCATGTGGGGCAATGGTGTAGCATTTGATGTAAATCAAATGGGTTATGCTTTCTTAGGTTACTTTATTTTTACTATGATTATGACGGTAGGTTCTATGGGAGCCAATAAGGTCTTATTCATTATCTTCTTTTTAATTGACCTGCTTTTCTTGGGACTATTTATGAGTACTTTAGGCTGGGGCGGACACGCTTTCCATATGTTAGCAGCTTATGCCGAAGTAGGTATTTCTCTTATGTCCTTTTATGGCTGTGCCGCTACCGTTTTAAATACTCATTATGGAATTACTGTATTACCAGTAGGTGCCGCATTTGGCCCTTGGACTAGAAAAGCTGCGGCAGTAAAAGCCGGTAATGTTGCCGCTTAACTAAACACGGATTCGCACTGATTTTTTATTGGTTATTGTTATAGGGGAGGCTCTTAGCCTCCCCTATTCCCTTATTGTTTTAGTAAATCCTTGAAAAATCATTATAAATCTTGGGTGTATCCGGATTTAATTCCCTTATCTGCCCAGCTGTTCTCTTAACTGGTCATTTTCCGCCTTTAACCGGGCGTTTTCCTTTCTAAGAGCCTCCAGTAATACTTCATTTTCTTGTTTTAGTTTTTCTTCATTAGTCGAAGTCTTTATGGAAGTTAAAGGCACCGCTTGTCCAAAGTAATCAGAAATAATACTTTGCCCATAGTTAGTACCAGGCACTGCCCAACGTCCATTTAAGTCTATCCAGTTAGGAGCCACTCCCCGGTTAACTAATGTAAAACGTGGGTCTACTATTTCTTTGCCTCGAGGCAGGGGGTTTTTGGTCGCATAAGCATATAGATGTTGGATTTGGGCTTCCACTCCATCAGCCGGAGTTCTAAAATATGCACCATGCTCACCTTCTATATACCATACCCGGTTAGAATTAGCCCCGCATAAATCTTCTTCCCCGGTAGCAGGGCGGCCGGTTGCTCCCAGACCGCAATAATTATTTTGTTCAAGTCTGACTAAGTTCCCAAAACGCCACCAACCGGTCTCTTTAGCCGCTTGACAAAAGGCTAAATCTCCCCTGATTCCATATTCTTTGCCAATTTGTAAGTATAAATCGACTAAATCCGGGGCGCTGGGATTATTCTTCTTTAAGGCCGCTCTTAATTGTTCGCTAGTGGCCACTGATTCACCCAAAATCGGTATATTATAATTTATGTAGCTAGGTTCTGGGGTTGGGGTTGGGGTAGTAGGAGCAGGTACAACTACCGGACTCTTAAGATTAACGGTCTGGTTAACCTCATCCCAAAACACATCCATACCTAAGGCTTCCGAAATTGCCCTGACTGGTAACATTGTTCTGTCTTTTATTATTTGAGCAGGTACATCAGACTTTACTTCCACTCCATCAACATAAACCCTTATGTACCCGTTGGCAGCAACATTTAATGGCTGGGTTATAAAAGTACAAACAAAAAATCCCAATAAAACTACAATTGCGGTTACGATTCTTAGTCTCATTTCTTCCCCTCCTGTTTAAATTCAAGTATGTATTCAGCGTGGCTTCCGCTAATTCCTCCTATATTATTTATAAGGTTTGATGAAATTTCTTGCACCTCTTATGGTCCCGATTAATAAAACGACAATAGTTTCACTAAATTCCGTACTTTTCGCCAATATAACTAAAACATTTTTACTTTTTTAGGTCATAAGAAGACAAGTTTTTTAACCTTTATATTGTATCCTTTATTGTACATACAGGATGATGGATTTTTATCTTTTTTTCGGGGGGAAGAAAAAACTATGTCAAACAGAGATAAAAATAGTATTTATAAAGTAGGAATAATTATTGCTGCCATCGTACTATTGACATGGTTAAAAGGAATAATTCATTTTATTAATCTGCCTATACATATTACTAAATTTACCGCCATCTTTTTTCCTTTTATAATTTCCTTATTAGCTCTAGCTTTATTTATTAAACTATGGGTGTTTATATATAAGCTGAACAAAACCGCCAGAATTCCTGAGGAAAGATATCGTTCTCTCTACCACCAAGCCCAGATGGGACTAATCACCACTTCATTTGATGGTTGCAAAATAATTATGGCTAACCCCAAAATGTTAGAAATATTAGGTTTTAATGATTTTAACGAAGTTGAAAAGCTTTCCGCCTATAACCTATGGGCTAACCCTAATGACAGATTAAAATTTATAAGTGAGCTGCAAGTTCACAAAAAGCTTTCCGCCTATAATTTCCCTGCGGTTTGCAAAGACGGGACGATAAAATACTTACAGCTATATGCTATCTTAGATATCAAGTCGGGTCATATCGAAGCTAATATTATTGATGTAACTGACAAACAGACTTATGAAAAACAATTATTATACCAAGCTACCCTCTTAAAGAATATCCAGGAAAGTATTCTAGTTATTGATCCCCAAGGTGTAATCCAATTTTATAACCGGCAGGCCGAGCAAATATTCAAAATTAACGGGAATCGTTTAATAAATGAAGTTATATCTGGTCTGGGAGATGTTCATGATCCATATATAACCTCTGGCGTTCTAGCTCATGTTACTGCCGGCCATAGTTGGCAAGGTGAGCACGGAATGATGGTTCAGGGGCAAAAAAGGATATTTATAAGCAGAGTGGACCCTATTATAAACGACAATCTAATCAGTGCTTATGTAATTATGTCTACAGATATAACCGAACTAGTTCGAAACCGTGAACAAGCCGAAGCGGCTAATTTAGCTAAAAGTCAATTTTTGGCCAATATGAGCCATGAAATCCGTACTCCTATGATAGGCATATTAGGGGCAGTTGACCTGCTGGAACAGGGCCTTACTGATTCCAAGCAATTAACTAATATAAATATAATTAAGGAATGTGGTGAACAATTACTTAAGATTATAAATGAAATTCTGGATGTTTCTAAAATAGAAATAGGGTTAGTAAATCTAAGACCTCAGAACTGCAATATATATGATTTGTTTTACCACACTATTCAAATAGTAGAGCCCATGCTTAAAGAAAAAGGGTTAAAGCTTGAGTTAGACCTACATTCTATTTCATCTATAGAAGCCTTTTTAGATCCCTATAAAGTACGGCAGATCTTAACTAACATCCTTTTCAATGCTATAAAATTTACTTCTAAAGGCACTATAAAGCTCAAATCACACATCAATTACGGAGAAACACGAAACCAACTAGTAGTTTCTATAATCGATACCGGCATAGGCATTCCCCGGGAACATATACCTTTTATCTTCGATCCATTTTCCCAGGTAGATAATTCTACCTCCCGGGGATTTGGAGGAACTGGTTTAGGCTTATATATATGTCAAAAGTTAGTGGAGCTGATGGATGGAACTATTGAGGTCATTAGCGAACTGGGCCGTGGTACCGAGTTTATTATCACCTTGCCATTAACTATATCAGCTAATACTTTGGCAACTCACGAAACGGTAATTAAGACTAAAAACGTTGACGATACTATTCAGTTTATACCCCGCTCGGTATTAGTAGTGGAAGATAATGAGCTAAATCAAAAAATCGTGGGAGAAATGTTAAGAAACTACGGTTTTGAAGTATCTACTGCTATAAACGGTTTAGAATGTTTGCAAATTTTACAGCATAAAAACTTCGATATAATACTGCTCGATATGCAAATGCCTTTAATGGACGGTTATGAGACGGCTAAGTTAATCCGGGAAGATATTAACATAAATCATATTCCTATTATTGCTATGACTGCTCATGCCATGAATGGCGACCGGGAAAAATGTATCGCCAGTGGCTGTACTTCCTACATAGCCAAACCTTTTAAATCTGAAGATTTGGTGAATGAAATAAAGCAACATCTTAGCTCCAGCTATTCCGGCTCTAAACATCTAAGTCATTATAATAACTTGTTTATTAATGAATTAATTCCGGAATTTATTAGTATACTAGCAGATATGATAGAAGAGTTAGATGAGGCTATCAACAGTAATGATATGCGGGAAGTTAAAAGTATTAGCCATGATATTAAAGGAACCGCAGGAATGTACGGTTTTAATTCTATTTCCCATACCGCAGCTCAGATTGAGAAAGCAGCTCAGGAAAGCTCTGCAGTAAAAATGCAAAATCTGCTTAAACATTTACACCAGTTATTTGAGGAGGCTAGTGAGGAAGTTTCATAGTTTACATATTTATAATCCTGTTATAATATATAACTATTCAGAATATTTGCACTAATTGGAGGACTACTATGAAGAAATTCGTAATAACTGATAGTACCGCATATCTAGACCACAACCTTGCTCAAGAAAATGGGATTATAGTTATCCCCCTTAACGTACACATCAAAGATAACTCATATAAAGAAGGCCTGGATATTTCTAATCAAGATTATTATAATTTGCTTAAATCTGAACCGATTTTCCCCACTACTTCTCAACCGTCATCCGGTGACTTTTTGCAGGTCTTTAATAAAATGCAGGAAGGTGATGAAGCACTTGTTATCACTCTTTCGGCCAAACTTTCGGGTACTATGCAATCCGCCCAAATTGCCAGTAATATAACTAACCGAAGGATTAAAATATATATACATGATTCGAAATCAGCGGCGGCCGGGATGGCTTTTCAGGTTTTAAAAGCATGTGAACTTATAGAAAAGAGGCAAGATATACCCAGCATAATCAGCCATTTAGAAAATATGCGGGAACAGACTGAAATCTTTTTTATGGTTAATAACCTGGAATATTTAGCTCGAGGTGGCCGCATAGGTAAAGCCGCCTCAGTATTAGGCAATATCTTGCAGTTAAAACCTATTTTAGGGGTAGAGGATGGAGAAATTGGTCTGTTCGATAAAGTCAGAAGCCGGCCTAAAGCTGTTAAAGCTCTGATAGCACAAGTAGAGAAGGTAAAAGATAACCTGGAAGCAGTAACTGTAATAAGTATTGACTCTAATGACGAAGCTAAAGATTTACAACAAGAGCTGCAAAGGTTTAGTCCCGTACCAGTTGGATATTCTGAGGCAGGACCGGTAATAGGAACTCATGTAGGTCCAGGCGGCCTGGGGGTAGCTTTTGTAACTAAATAAACCCGATTCAGTTATTAAAGCAAAGGGAAAGCTCGCGCTTTCCCTTTCTGTGTTAAGAATTAAGAATTATTCAATTCTTGTTTTCTTCCCCTACGGGTTCCAGTTATTAAGGTTAACAGGGCTATTATACAAATTATCATGGCCGTATAATAGCCCAGGTTGAGCCCTTTATCCAGCATGAAACCACCTAATGACGGACCAATCGCCCGTCCCAAACTATCATAGCCATTTAAAATCCCCATGGCAGAACCTTGGGCTGTCACGGTTCTTTTGGATACTGCTGCCGTTATAGCCGGCCTTATCAACCCTACTCCGGCTGAAAAAACCGCCATAAATATAATTGAAGTAGGAATATTAATCATAAATAAAAATAGTACAAAACTGCTGCCCATAATCACTATACCCAGCCCGGCAGTTTTTTCTTCCCCGAATCTATTAATCATCCGGCCTACTAAAAGTCCTTGCACTACCGCCATCACAATTCCAGCCGTGGTAAAGGCCCACCCGATATCACGAGCCGTAAAAGCCAGCTTAGCTTCGGAAAAAAGGGCAAAAGTTCCATGGTGGATAGATTCTCCGATACTGGCCAGACAGATGCACAAGAACAGTATTACTAAAGGACTTCGTAATCCTTCTATTAATGGGGCCCGTTTAACTTTACTAACAACCCTTTGTTCCTGGGCCAGTGATTCAGGTAAGAACCTCCATACGGCTAGGGCATTAATAAAAGCTAATATACCCGCAAAAACAAAGGGGAAAGCTAAGGATATATCAGATAATAAGCCGCCAATGGCCGGTCCAAAAACCATGCCCATGCCCATAGCTGCCCCAATCATTCCCATCGCCGAGCCTCTTTTTTCCAAACTGGTCGAATCCCCCACATAGGCCATAGCAGTTGGCATGGTGGCACAAGCCAGAATACCTCCGGCAATACGAATAACATAAAGCATCCATAACTTGGTAGCAAAGCCAAATAAAATAAAAGTAACGGAAAAACCCGTAATACCGGCTAAAAGCACGGGTTTACGTCCTACCCGGTCCGAATACGCTCCCCAAATAGGAGCGAATATAAACTGACAAATAGCATAAACGGTCATTAACAATCCTAATTGAAAGGCATTAGCTCCCATAGATTCTGCATAATAAGGCAATACCGGCATTATAATACTGAAACCTATTCCCACTAAAAATATGGATGCAAATAATAAGACCATACGCTTACTATCATTAGTCATCGCCATTTTATTTCCATCTCATTTCATCAATAATTCTTTTATACTATCATCTGACCCTATAAAAAAAGAAAGCCTAAGCTCTCCTTTTGGCTAATATAAGCTTAAATCCTAAGCTAATCCTACATTAGTCACTATCTCAGCAATCTGGACAGATTTATTCATAGTATATAGATGTACTCCGGGGACCTTATTATTGAGGAGGTCTTCAACCTGCTTGGAAGCATATTCAATACCGGCTTTTTCCATATCCGCCGGACTATTTTCATATTTATCAACTAGCCTTAGCAGATTATGGGGAATAGACGCACCACATAGATAGATTATTCTTTTTATTTGTTTAGCATTTAAAACCGGAATAATTCCAGGGACAATGGGACAATTGATCCCGGTTCTATTAGCTTTTTCTACAAACTCATAATAAATACGGTTATCAAAAAATAATTGGGTTAATAAAAAATCAACCCCCCGCTCCACCTTTTCTTTAAGAAAGGTTAAGTCCTCACTTAATCTTTGACATTCAGTGTGTCCTTCCGGGTAGGCAGCAGCGGCTATGCCGAAGTCCGCCTTTTTCTTAACATCTTCCACTAATTCATAAGCATAGCGATATTCTTGGCGGTTAAAATCAAATCCCGGGTCATCTTCAGGGGGATCTCCCCTTAAGGCCAAAAGGTTACGAATATTTTCTTGCAGCAAATTTTCCAGGATCGAATTTACTTCAGCCTTAGTGTGCCTTACACAAGTCAAATGGGCTAAAGATTCGATACCATATTCCCGCTTAATTCGCGCTGCTATCTCCACGGTTCTATCTCCATTGCCCCCCCCTGCTCCATATGTGACACTAATATATTTAGGGTTTAATTTCTGCAATTCCTCTACCGTCTGGAAAATAGTTCCCAGCGGATAATCTGGCTTAGGCGGAAATATTTCCAAGGATAGCACCGGCTTACCCGCTTCATAAAAAGAGCCAATTTTCATTAACTTCACCTATCCCCAACTTTTATACATTTAAATTATAGTAGGGAAAGCTTTAGGCTTTCCCTCTTTTATTAATTAAATTTATTTAAAGTCATAATTAAAAAATTATCAAGTGAATCTACATATTTTTTATTAATTCATCGGCAAATTCAGAACATTTAACTTCCTTAGCTCCATCCATTAGACGAGCAAAGTCATAAGTTACAACTTTAGAAGCAATAGTCTTTTCCATTGAATTAATAATTAAAGCCGCCGCTTCATTCCAATTAAGATGGCGCAGCATCATTTCTCCACTTAAGATTACTGAAGATGGATTTACTTTATCTAAATCAGCATACTTGGGAGCAGTTCCATGTGTAGCTTCAAATATAGCATGACCGGTAATATAGTTTATGTTAGCACCTGGTGCTATACCAATCCCACCTATTTGAGCCGCCAGAGCATCTGATATATAATCACCATTTAAGTTCAGGGTAGCTACTACATCAAATTCCTTAGGCCGGGTCAATATTTGCTGTAAGAATATATCGGCAATAGCATCTTTAATAATAATTTTGCCTTGGGCTTCGGCTTCGCTTTGAGCCTGATCCGCCGCTTTACTGCCTTGGCTCTCTTTTATTCTATCATATTCATCCCAAGTAAAGACTTTATCTTTAAATTCTGCTTCAGCTACATCATAACCCCATTGTTTAAAAGCACCTTCGGTAAACTTCATAATATTACCTTTATGTACTAAGGTCACACTTTTGCGGCCTTCATTTATAGCATAATTAATGGCCGCTCTGACTAAGCGTTTAGTGCCTTCTTCAGAAACCGGCTTAATACCAATACCTGAAGTTTCGGGGAAACGTATTTTAGTTACGCCCATTTCTTCTTGTAAAAACTTAATCAGTTTTTTAGCTTCATCTGAATCCATGGCATATTCGATACCAGCATATATATCCTCAGTATTTTCCCTAAATATAACCATATCCGTATCTTCAGGCCGTTTAACCGGGGAAGGTACTCCGGTAAAGTAACGCACCGGTCTTAAACAGGTATACAAATCTAATTCTTGTCTTAAGGCCACATTAAGAGAACGAATGCCCCCGCCTATGGGGGTAGTAAGAGGGCCCTTAATAGCGATTATATATTCACGGATAACCTCTAAGGTTTCTGCGGGCAGCCATTCACCAGTTTGATTAAAAGCCTTTTCCCCGGCTAATATTTCTTTCCAGACAATAGCTTTTTGACCGCCATAAGCCTTTTCTACTGCGGCATCCAGCACTCTAGATGCTGCCTTCCATATATCACGTCCAGTCCCGTCTCCTTCGATAAACGGTATTATCGGATGATCCGGCACATTTAACACACCATTTTCCACTACTATCTTGCTTCCAGCCATTAGTAAATACCTCCTTACAATATCATTTATAACAAAGGGGAGCTTTTACTCCCCTTCTATTTAGTCAAAATTAAAAGTGCCATATTTCTTAAAATGCTCTACTAACCCGCCATCGGAAAGAATCTTGAGCATTACGTCCGGTAATGGAGTTATTTTTAACTCAATTCCTTTAGTCTTATTGTGCAATATCCCACCTTGCAAATCTACTACCAGCTCATCACCCGGGTCAATCTGATCAGTATCACATTCGATAACCGGTAACCCGGTATTTATACAGTTGCGGTAAAAAATCCGGGCAAAGGATTTGGCAATTACCGCACTTACATTAGCATTTATAATAGCTAAAGGAGCTTGTTCCCGGGAAGATCCACAACCAAAATTACGCCCCGCTACAATAAAGTCCCCCGGAGTAACCTTGTTATAAAACTCAGGATCTAAGTCTTCCATAACGTATTTAGCCAGTTCCTTCATATCCAGGGTTTTAAATTTATGACGACCGGAAATGATATAATCGGTATTTACATCATCCCCAAATTTATGAACCTTACCTTTTAAGTCCATGTTCCTCCTCCTACTCCTTAATTATAAAGTAAGACTTGATTCAGGTGGAGCCCTTACAGGACTACTGATTTTATGTTCGCTGTGCTCACCTTTTTATAATGGAGTTAAAACTCCACCTGAATCTTAGTCGCACGAATCCAGGGACTTAGCTGCCCTTGGATGCCCGCCGCCTATAGAGGCGGGGGTCTTAGGGCAGATTAGTCATCGGATAAGAATTCTCTGGGATCAGTAATTCTTCCGGTTAGCATGGAAGCTGCTACTGTAGCTGGAGAGCCTAAGTAAACAAAGGCTTTGTTATTTCCCATTCTACCTTTAAAATTACGGTTAGCAGTTGATATAACATTTTCTCCATCCGAAGGCACACCATTATGAGTGCCTACACAAGGTCCACAACCGGGAGTTACCACGGCGGCACCAGCTTCAACAAAAATCTCCAGTAAATTTTCCCGCATAGCCTGCAGCATTATTTGCCGGGAAGCAGGAGCTATAATTAAACGGGTTCCTTTATTTAACTTCTGGCCTTTTAGAATTTGGGCAGCTATGCGTAAATCTTCAATTCTGCCATTAGTACATGTCCCAATAACACCCTGCTTTACTACAATATTACTAACTTCTTCTACGTTAGTTACATTGTCTACCGTATGAGGCATAGCTATTTGAGGAGCCAGATTAGATACATCGTATTCTTTTACTTGAGCGTAAACTGCATCCGCATCAGCCTTGACCGGGACAAATTCTTTATTACTATGGGCTTTTACCCATTCGATAGTTTTCTGGTCAGCTTCCATTAGCCCACATTTAGCGCCCATTTCTATAGCCATATTACTAATGGTAAAGCGGGATTCTATGGAAAGCTCATCTATGGCCTCCCCTACATACTCAGCCGCCATATAGGTGGCCCCATCAGCCGTAACATCACCGATTAAATATAAGATAAGGTCTTTAGAATAAACACCTTTAGGCAGCTTGCCATTAAGCACAAACTTAAAAGTTTCCGGTACCTTAAACCAAAGCTTACCTGAAATTAATCCGGCGGCTAAATCAGTCGACCCTACTCCGGTAGAGAAAACATTTATAGCCCCGTAAGTGCAAGTATGGGAATCAGCTCCGATAACTAAATTACCCGGAACAATATGCCCTTGCTCAGGTACTAATTGATGACAAACTCCATCCCCAATATCATAAAAGTGAATGTTTTGTGCATCAGCAAAAGTCCGCATTTGATGATGTAATTCTGATACCCCTTCTAAAGGACTAGGAGCACTATGGTCAATAACCATAGCTACCCGCCCGGGATCAAATACGCTTTTAGCCTGCATATCATTAAAAGCCCTGATGGCTAAAGGCGAGGTTCCATCCTGCCCCATTACAAAATCTAAATTAGCTACTACAATATCATTAGCCCTAACATCTTGCCCACTTTTGTTAGACAAGATTTTTTCTACGATGGTTTTGCCCAACTTTATCTCCCCTCTTTTGCATAATCTTCATATATATACATTAGCTCTTTATCAAATAATGATCTTTTAAGATCTATAGATAACTCTCGGGCCCGTTTTAAAATCACCTTAGATTCTTCCTCGTTAAGTTCAATTCCATATTCCTTGCTAAACTTGGACTTAATCGAATTAGAACCGGAGTGCTTGCCAATTACCATTTGTCTTTCCAAGCCCACTTCTTCCGGGGTAAAAACCTCATAAGTCAGCGGATTTTTTATGACTCCATCCCCATGAATCCCCGATTCATGAGCAAATATATTAGAACCTACAATAGGCTTACTTACCGGCAGCAGACGACCTGAGGCCTTAGCTACATATTCAGCTATCTCTTTAAAGAGTGTAGTATCATAACCACATTTGACTTCCAGTAAATACTTTAAGCCCATGATAATTTCCTGCAAACAAGCATTACCTGCTCTTTCCCCTAGGCCATTAACGGTAACCCCTACATAGCTGGCTCCCGCATAAACGCCGGCTAAAGCATTAGCAGTAGCCATACCAAAATCATTGTGAGTATGCATTTCAATAGGCAGACCTACCGCGTCAATAAGAGTTTTTATATAGCGATAAGAAGTCAATGGGGTTAAAATTCCTACGGTATCACAAAAACGCAGTCGATTCGCTCCGGCATTCTTGGCCGTTAAGGCAAATTCCGTAAGAAAATCGGCATTAGAGCGAGAAGCATCTTCTGCGTTTACCGATACATAAAGGTTATTATCTTTAGCAAACTTTACGGCCTCCGCCATTCTTAGCAATACATCCTGACGAGTAGTTTTAAGCTTATGTTCAATGTGAATATCGGAAGTTGATATAGAAATAGCTACTGCATCTACCCCACAACTAATCGATTCCTTAATATCAGGTATTACCGCTCTATTCCAAGCCATAATGCTCGATTTAAGGCCTAAGCTTACAATATGTTTAATGCAATCTTTCTCAAAGCCACCCATTACGGGGATACCGGCTTCAATCTGGTCTACCCCAATTTGGTCTAAATATTTGGCAATACGAATTTTCTCAGCATTAGCAAAAACAACTCCTGCAGTCTGTTCTCCATCGCGCAGAGTAGTATCAACTATACTTATCTTGGCATCATCTTCTTGAAACCAGTCACGGTTAATTCTATCTAGTAACATTAAATCACTCCCTGCTTAAACGCTCTTTCAATAACTTGTTTACCACAGCAGGATTAGCCTGGCCTTTAGTTGCCTTCATAACTTGACCTACGAAAAATCCTAAAGCCTTTTCCTTGCCTTGTTTATAATCCTCAACCACTTTAGGATTACCCGACACAATCTCGTCAATCACCCTAGTTAAGGTATCTTCATCTGAAATTTGGGCTAATCCCTTTTCCTTTACAATATCTTCCGGTTGACCTCCGGTAGCAAACATCTCTTCAAAAACGTTTTTAGCCATTGTAACACTTATTACGCTCTGGTCAATAAGTTTTAGAAGATTCGTTAAATTTTGCGGAGATATTTTACTATTATTTATTTCCAGGTTGGCATTATTAAGCAATCTGCTAAGTTCTCCCATCATCCAATTAGCAATTGCTTTGGCATCAGCATAAAGCTTACTGCTCTCATCAAAAAATGCCAGAAATTCAGGTGTTGAAGTTAAAATGCCCGCATCATATTCCGACAGCCCAAAGTTCTCAACTAGCCGCTTTTGCGCTTGTTCAGGCAGTTCCGGCATTTCACGATGAATACGTTCTATCCATTCCGGACTGATTCTGACCGGCAGTAAGTCGGGATCAGGAAAATAGCGGTAATCATTAGCTTCTTCCTTCTTACGCATAGACCGGGTAACTTGCTTTTCTTCATCCCAGGTTCTAGTTTCCTGGAACAGTTCTTCGCCGTCTTCAATAGCCTCAATCTGCCGCTTAGCTTCATATTCAATAGCTCTTTCCAGAGATCTGAAAGAATTAAGATTTTTAATTTCCACCCTGGTCCCCAGCTTGGTTTCCCCTATAGGCCGGACGGAGACATTAGCATCACAGCGCAAAGAGCCTTCCTGCATTTTACAATCTGATACTCCCGCAAATAATAAAACTGAACGCAGCTTGCCTAAATAAATTTTGGCTTCTTCAGCACTTCTCATATCCGGTTCGGAAACTATTTCCATAAGGGGCATTCCCGAACGGTTTAAATCTACTAATGAAAAGGGGGAATTAGTAATCGTACCCTGATGTACTAGCTTTCCAGCATCTTCTTCCATATGGGCTCGGGTAATACCTATTCTTTTTTTCTTTCCCCCTACCTCTATGTCTAAATAGCCTTTTTGGCAGACGGGAAAATCTAACTGGGATATTTGATAAGCCCGAGGCAAATCAGGATAAAAATAGCTCTTACGGTCAAATATACAATATTCGGCGATTTCACAATTAAGTGCTAAACCGGTTTTAATCGCATAATCTACCACTTTTTCATTTAAAACCGGTAGGGTTCCTGGAAAACCTGCACATCCGGGACATATTTGCGTATTAGGCTCGGCCCCGAACTCAGTAGAACAAGTGCAAAATATTTTAGTTTTAGTTTTTAACTCCGCATGTACTTCTAATCCTATGACTGTTTCGTATCCACTATACATTTAATACACCCCCAAGCTGGGTTTTTGTTTATAGTAATCATTCATTTGTTCAAAGGCATAAGCGGCTTTTAAAATAGTTCCTTCGGCAAAAGGTTTACCTATAATCTGCATTCCCATCGGTAAATTATTTATCAGGCCGCAGGGGACTGATATGGCCGGTAAACCTGCCATATTAACCGGAATGGTCAATATATCATTTATGTAAGATAAAGCGCTTTCGGGCGTCTCCCCTAATTTAGGAGCCGTACCGGCCGTTGCCGGTGAAATAATTAAGTCAAAATCCTTAAAAACTTTGACAAAATCATCATGTACCAGGCGCCTTACCTTTAAAGCTTGCAGATAATATTTTTCATATTGTCCTGCACTTAAAACATAAGTTCCAAACATAATTCTTTGCTTAACTTCGTCTCCTAAACCCATAGCTCGAGAATTGCTATACAGGTCCCAAATATTTTCCGCCTTAGTATCACACAGTCCCAATTGAACTCCGTCCAACTTGGCTAAATTCGTGCTGGCTTCCGCACAGGCAATTATATAATAAGCCGGCAGAGCATATTCACTGTGGGGCAGTGATATTTCCTCCACAATTGCTCCCCTAGCTTCATACTGCTTAAGTGCGGCTAAAACCGCCGCTTTAACTTCCGCATCCACATCTTTATGAAAGAACTCTTTAGGAAAACCTATTTTCATTCCCTTCATATCAGCATCTAATGCTGTATAATCAGGAACCGGTATATCCACACTAGTAGTGTCATAGGGGTCCTTACCCGCAATAATATTCATTACCGTGGCACTATCGGCCACATTCTTGCTTAATACCCCTACCTGTTCCAGAGAAGAAGCATAGGCTATAACTCCTAACCGGGAAACTCGGCCATAAGTAGGCTTAAATCCTACTACTCCGCAAAAAGAAGCCGGTTGACGTATAGCACCATTGGCATCTGTCCCCAGAGCAAAAGGAATTTCATCAGCAGCAACTGCCGCCGCCGCACCTCCGGAAGAACCTCCTGCTACTCTCTTTAAATCCCAAGGATTGCAGGTAGGATGAAAAGCTGACTGTTCGGAAGAAACTCCCATAGACATTTCATCCATATTAAGCTTTCCTAACAGGCTTCCGCCTTGTTCCTGAAGCAGCTTGACTACCGTAGCATCATATTGGGGAATAAAATTTTCCAGCATCTTTGAAGCACTGGTAGTTCTTACCCCATTAGTACAAATATCATCCTTTAAAGCATAAGGAATCCCTTTTAATACTTTATCTGCATATTTCTTTTCATAATCTTGAGCTTGTTTTACCGCTAAATCACCGGTAACCGTTAAAAAAGCTTGTACCTGTCCATCTACCATATTAATACGATTTAAACAGGATTCCACAATTTCGGGAGACGATATTTCTTTTTTACTAAGCTTAGCTAGTAAATCCTGCAGGGTCAGTTCATAAATTTGCATTATTTTTCACTCCCATTACATAATCTTAGGAACTTTATAATATCCGTCTTCAACCAGAGCCGCATTACATAACATGGCTTCTCTATCCGGACTTGGTACTAGTACATCGGGACGAAATATATTGAAAACAGACAGTATATGTTTCATAGGTTCAATATTTTCCGTGTTTAATTCTTGTAATTTATCTACATAGTTAAGTGCAAAACTTAAATTCCTAGCAAAAGTATCCTTTTCTTCTGCAGTTAAATTAAGCTGGGAGAGCAAAGCAATTTGTTCCACATCTTTAATGGTCAATTCCATTAATATAACCTCCTCGCATAAAATGCTTTATTTCTTAAACTATCATCAAAAGAATTATTTCACTTTCTTTGATAATTAAAAAAACATTTACCTTCAATATTATATCAAAAAGCTGCATAATTAACTAATAATATTCCTAAGAAAATGCCGATTTTTCAAGTTTTTCGCCAGATATTATGCACACTGTATACATTCAATTTAATGTCAAAAAAATTGGTTTAATATTTCACTTCCTATATTTCAATCCATAAGTATAATTAGCTTATCAAGTGGAAATAAGGGAGAAAGATGCCATGAAAGTAGCAGTAATATACAATTCAGACCATACAGCCGTAATTAATAAATTTGGTATGCAAAACAAGGAAAACTACAACCCTAAAACCGTCGAAAATGTAGCTAAAGCCTTGGAGAAGCATGGGCATCATGTTAGAGTTCTGGATGGCAATATGTACATTGCCGAGCGCTTAAGTGCTTTTATGCCGGCTAACATTAGCAAAAACCGTCCCGGTTTAGTATTTAATATGGCCTATGGTATTCAGGGTCAAAGCCGTTATACCCATATACCGGCCATGTTAGAAATGTTAGGGGTTCCTTATGTAGGCTCCGGCCCGGCCGGCCACGCTCTAGCCTTAGATAAGGTAATTGCTAAAGTTCTATTTCAAAGAAACAACTTACCTACTCCTACTTATTGGGTATACTCCAGTCCTAATGAAATTGGGGAAGAAGTAACCTTTCCCGCTATAGTTAAACCTAAAATGGAATCGGTTTCCTTTGGAATCAAAGTAGTCTATAACTTATCGGAATTAAAGGATGCGGTAGATTTTGTCATACAAGAATACGGTCAACAAGCCTTAGTGGAAGAATTTATTCCGGGCCGGGAATTTGCGGTGGGGCTATTAGGCAATGGCCGCTTTTTAGAAACTTTCCCCGTTTCGGAAATAGATTTCAAAGGTGATTCTTATGCCATCCAAACTATGGAGGACAAGCAAAATGTAAACTATGGTAAATTATGTCCTGCTCCTATACCTAATTCATTAGCTTTGGAAATGCAGGAATTAGCTAAAAGGGCTTTTCATTCCTTAGGCCTATTGGATTTTGCCCGGGTAGATTTCCGGGTTGATGAAAATAATAATATTTATATCTTAGAAGTAAATTCCATGGCCAGCTTATCCCCTACCGGTTCTTATGTTGCCCAGGCTAAAGCTCATGGTTATTCATTTGACATGCTAGTCAACCGTATGCTGGAAGCCGCCGCAGTTCGTTATTTCGGCCCCGAGATGCAAACCTTAAAAACTACTATAACTCCCAAAGAAAGGAGTCTGCCGCTTTCGGCCCGCATTCAGGGTTATCTGCGTAATAAAGCTTTTGTTATGGAAGATAATTTGCAGGAATTTGTGCAAATAAACTCTCATGTTCGCAATATTGAAGGAGTAAATGAATGTGGAAGACTAGTAGAAAATAAATTAACTGAATTAGGTTTTAAAAAAGAAATTTTCCCCCAAGTTGAGGTGGGAGATATACTACATTTCTCCAATGCAGAATTCTCGGCTTGTGATGTTCTCTTATTATGTCATTTGGATATTCCTTATCAAATGATAAACCATAATGCTTATCTTGAAAAAGGTAATAATTTATTAGGTCCCGGTATCGCTGAAAACAAGGGCGGCATTATTGTAATGCTTAATGCCTTGCAAGCGTTACGTTATGCCCGGGTACTTAAGAATATACGTTGTTCAGTATTATTGACTACTGATGATAGCTTACAAGGCCGGTATAGTAAAGATATTATCCACAATATTTCTAAACAGGCCGGGGTAGTTTTAGGATTAAAACACGGTGGCAAAAATGATACTGTAGTCACTTCCAGATGTGGCAGTGGTTACTATACTATAGATGTATTAGGCACTAAGCCTAAAAGCGGTCAACCGGGACAATCCCAGGAAATTCAGGTTCTATGCCAGAAGATCCTTAATTTATCACGTTTATCTAAGCCGGAATCAGGATTATTTGTCGATCCGGTTTACCTTAAGGCTGCCAGTGGGCTAGAAGCAGCCGCCTATAGTGCCCGGGGTGCGGTTCGGGTAAGGTTTTCAGAAGATACCGATGTTCAGGCTATAGACCGCAAAATCAGGGAAGTAGTTAATAAAAATAATAACTCCTTTATTAAAATCCAGCTATCCGGGGGAATTCGCAGATTACCTACTGCCAGTAATGATAAAAGTCAAATGTTACTGGAAGTAGCTAAACACATGGCCCAAAAGTTAGATTTAGGGATAGGTGAAGAATTCCGTTGGAGTTCCTCGGATATCTGCCATGTGGCTGATGGAGTAGGTATATTAGATGGGCTGGGACCTATAGGAGGCGACTGCCGCTCTGCCAATGAATACATATTGCGCAGTTCCTTGGTAGACAGAGCCGCCTTGTTAGCTTTGATTATAAGTGAGGCGGGAGGGTTTAGGGGTTAGATTTTGGGCCTCTTTTCCCCCTGACATTTTATTTTTCACTTTTTACAGTGGTAATTTCCATGTTTAGGGGAAATTTAAAAAAACAACCCATAGATAACCATTATGAACGGAACTATAATAATCCCCGGCAGCAGGTTAGCTACCCGAATCCGGGTAACTCCCACTAGATTAAGACCTAAACCGGCAATTAAAACTCCGCCCAAGGCCGTAATATTATTTAACATCGGATCAGTTAAGATAGGCTTTATAACTTGGGCGGCTAAACTAATAGTACCTTGATAAATAAATACGGGCAGAGCCGAAAATAATACTCCTACCCCCATACTAGCCGCAAAAATCAGAGAAAAAATGCCGTCTAATATAGACTTAACCAATAATATTTGATAATTTCCGGTTAAACCGTCCTCTAATGCCCCTATAACTGCCATAGCTCCTATACAAAATAATAAACTAGCCGAGACAAAGCCTTTTACAAATTGATTATCTTCGCCATTACCAAAGCGCCGCTGGAGAACTTCACCTAAACTATTCAGCTTAGCTTCCCACTGTCTCCATTCCCCGATAATGGCTCCTAAAGCCAAGCTAATCCCTACTATAGCCAGGTTTTCCGCCTTAAAAGCAAATTGAATACCTATTATCATTACTAACAAACCTAGTCCATCCTGCATACTCTTGCTCATATTCTCGGGTAGGCCCTTGCGCAGCATAAGACCAACTAAGCCCGCCAGCAATATGGCTAAAGCATTTATTATTGTTCCTGTCATGTATAAACACCACTTTTCTATTAGTACAATAGGATTATACATTTACCCGGCAAATAAATAAAGCAAGGAATGAGGGACAGGGGCGTGACAGGGGGGGAAACAGGGGCCGGAAGACACGGGAAACGCCTCTTGTCTTCCATAATTTTAGACCTTTTCCAGCAGTTCTATAAATTCGTTTTCATTTAATGCCGTGACCCCTAGCTGCACGGCTTTATCGTATTTGCTGCCCGGATCTGCTCCAACTACTACGTAATCAGTCTTTTTGCTTACACTATTAGTCACTTTGCCCCCCACAGCTTCAATAAGTTCCCCGGCTTCCGTGCGGGTATACTTTTCCAGAGTACCGGTTAAAACAAAGGTTTTACCGGTTAACATAGTATGAGCTGCTTTAACTCGGGGCTCAATTACATTTACTCCATATTCTTTTAAGCGTTGGATAGTTTCAATATTGCGCGGCTCAGTAAAAAAGCTGACAATGCTTTCCGCCATTTTTCCGCCTATTTCCGGGATATTTTCTAATTCCTCGGCGGTTACTTCTCTAAACTTATCAATATGATCAATTTCTTCCGTCAGCAGCCGGGCGGTTTTAGCTCCTATATGCCTAATTCCCAAAGCAGTTATTAATCGGTGCAAAGGCCGCTCTTTACTGGAATTGATGGCATTTATTAAATTCGATGCCGATTTATCTCCCATTCTTTCCAACTCTGCTAACTGTTCCTGAGTAATAGCATAAAGGTCTTCGATTCTAGCTACCAGTCCTTTTTCTACGAGCTGGTCAATAACCGCCGGACCCATACCTTCGATATCCATAGCCGACCTGGAAGCAAAGAAAATCAGGCTTTCCTTTAGCCGGGCCGGACAGTTAATATTCTCACATCTGATGGCTACCTCTTCATCCAGACGAACCGCTAAGCTGTTACAAACCGGACAATGAGCAGGAGGTATAATTTCTTCCTCGGAACCGGCTCTTTTTTCTTTAATTGGGGTTATTATTTCCGGGATAATATCCCCGGCTTTATGGACTAAAACCGTATCACCGATACGAATATCTTTTTCTTTAACTAAATCAAAATTATGCAGGCTGGCCCGGCTGACCGTGGTTCCTGCCAACGAAACCGGAGTTAATATAGCAGTAGGAGCTATTATTCCGGTGCGGCCCACATTGAGCTCTATGCGCTCTAATTTAGTCTCCTTTTCCTCGGCAGGGAATTTATACGCAATTGCCCACCGGGGACTTTTAGCAGTTTGCCCCAATTCACTGCGATCTTTAAAAGAATTTAGTTTTATAACCACTCCGTCTATTTCATAAGGTAAATCATGGCGCCGTTCTTGGAATTGCAAACAGTACTCATAGACTTCCTCTATATTTTCACAAAAACGCCATTCTCTATTTACAGGTAAATTCAATTCCTGCAAATAATTTAAAGCTTGTTTCTGATTAGCTATTTCTACACCTTCCAGGTACAGCAAATCATAAATGAAAGCCGATAAGGCCCGTTTAGCCGTTATATTAGGATCAAGCTGCCTTAAAGAACCTGCCGCAGCATTACGGGGATTGGCAAAAACTTTATCACCCTGCTCTTCCTTTTCCATATTTAGCCTGACAAATTCACTTTTAGGCATAAATACTTCCCCGCGTACTTCGAGCCTGGATATATCTTGGGGCAGCCTCAAGGGAATAGTTTTAACCGTTTTTACATTGGCTGTAACATCTTCTCCTACTCGTCCATCCCCTCGGGTAGCTGCTGTGACTAATAGTCCATTTTCGTAGACTAATGAAATTGAGACCCCGTCAATTTTCAACTCTACTACATAGCTAGGATTAGATACCAGCTTAGATACTCTCCGGTCAAAATCCCGTAAATCTGCTAAAGAAAAGGCGTTTTCCAGGCTTAACAAGACAGTACGGTGAGGATAAGTATTAAATTTAGCCAACGGTTGTCCGCCTACTCTTTGGGTGGGTGAATCAGGGGTAATCAATTCAGGATGTTCATTTTCCTGCTTAATCAGCTCTTGCATTAAGCGGTCATATTCATGGTCACTTATAAGGGGACTATCTAAGACATAATAATGATATTCATGTTTTTCTATTTCTTCCCGCAGAGCCTTTATGCCCTTGCCAGCGTCCATTATTACCCTCCTGAAATAAAGAATCTTTTAATTTAGTTTTTCCAAAGGTGCCATATCTAAACGCAGCATCCTGGTTCCGGCTTGGTCAAAGTCAATAATCGCCACTTCACCGTCTTCAATAATATCTATAACTAATCCCGCCCCGAATTTCTTATGGAAAACTCTAAATCCCACCTGGGCTTTCACCACTGGAGTTCCGTGTCTGGTATAAGTAGACAGCAAATCCTCCGGTATTTCTTTTAAAAATCTGGAGGGGGGATTACTGCGCTCATAACCATATAAAAGCCGGGAAACGGCATTGGTGAGGAATAACTGTTCCATGGCCCGGGTAATTCCTACATAACACAAGCGTCTTTCTTCTTCCAGTTCTTCCGGGCTATTACTACGATAGGAAGGGAAAACTCCCTCTTCCATACCGGTCATAAAAACTACGGGAAATTCCAGACCTTTAGCTCCATGATAAGTCATTAAAACTACGGCATCATTATGATCAACATCATCAGTATCTTGCACCAGAGCAATTTGGGCTAAGAAATCTTCTAAGGTTTGTTTTTCTTCTCTTTCAAATTCTATGGCTAAAGATCTTAGTTCCTGCAAGTTCTCAATGCGGGTCTGAACATCCGGCTGTCCGCTTTCTTTTAAGTCTTGCAAATAGCTGCTCATTTCCATCACCTGGTCTAATATTTCCACTATAGAAATGCCGGCTTCAGCTAAACTGGAGAAATATTTAATCATACCGTAAAATTCCTGCAGTTTGTCGGTAACCTTTTTACCTAATCCCGGAATTTGGTCAACATACATTAAAGCTTCTAAAACCGACAAGTTATTTTCTACCGCAAAAAATGCAATTTTCTCCAGAGTCTTATCTCCAATGCCCCGTTTAGGCACATTAATAACCCGGGCAAAGCTTAATTGGTCACTATTATTACAAGTAAGTCTTAAGTAAGCAATAATATCCCTAATTTCCTTACGTTCATAGAACTTGCGGGCTCCCACTATATTATAGGGGATATTTTTTCTTAACAAAGCTTCCTCAATAGCTCGGGATTGGGCATGGGTACGATAAAAAACCGCAAATTCCCTAAAGTCCCGGTTAGCTTTAGCAGCTAATTCTGATATAGTATCAGCTACAAAAGCGGCTTCGTGGAAACTGTCCCCGGCACAGAAATGAACTATCTTATCCCCGGCCCCTTTGTCGGTATAGAGGCTCTTATCCACAAAGCTTTCATTATATTTAATTACAGCATTAGCTGCATCTAAAATAGTCTGGGTTGACCGGTAATTTTTTTCTAACTTTATAACTTTACATTGGGGATAGTCTTTTAAAAAGCGGGTAATATTATACGGTTCTGCTCCCCGCCAGCTATATATGGACTGGTCAGGGTCTCCCACAATAAATATATTTCCGCTTTCCGCAGCCAAGAGCTTAGCCCACATATATTGGGCATAGTTAGTATCCTGATACTCGTCAACCATTATATACTTAAACCATTTTTGATATTTATCAAGCACCGCAGGATAATCCCTAAAAAGCTTAATACAAAGAACAATTAAGTCTTCGAAGTCCAGGGCATTTAACTCCTTGAGCCGGTAATTGTAGCTGCGAAATACACGAAAATATTTATCCCTTATATGCAAAGGATGACTTAAATTCGCGAAGTAATTTTCATAGTTAATCAAGCTATTTTTCGCTTGTTTAAATTCATACAAAAATTCTTCCGGCTTACTCTCATAATCATTTTCCTCTTTTAAGACAGCTTTAATTAAGGTTTTAGCTTCATTATCGTCGATTATGGTAAAGTTTTTGTTATAACCGAGGTTTTCTATATCCATGCGTAAGATTTTAAAGCAGGCCGCGTGAAAAGTCTGAATCCATCCTCCTGAATAATTAGGAATCATCGTATGTAATCTGGTTCTCATTTCTTGAGCCGCTTTATTAGTAAAAGTAATAGCTAAAATATGGTTAGGTGAAACCCCTTCTTCAATCAAATGGGCAATTCTTCTCGTTAATACCCCGGTTTTTCCACTTCCAGCTCCGGCTAGAACCATGCAAGGGCCTTCTATATGCAAAACAGCTTGCTGCTGTTCATTATTTAATCCGGCCAAAAGATCCATAAATAATAACCACCTTTATAAAAATCCTCTCAGTCTTCCTTATGATACCACAACCTTCTCCCTTATGGTAAGATGTGAGATTGGGGGCTAGGGGTTAGGGAGGTTTAGAGCTCAGTCAGGACCTAGAGGTAACACTTCTCTAAAATAATAGACCACTGGGGACAATCCCCAGCGGCCCAGTAGTCACACACCTCATACCTCATGCCTTATCTTTCACGTTGCCCGTCCTACCTCCAGGCGTGACCTTACCACTTTATTGACTATGTAACAAATAAGTATGGCTAATACTAGTCTGACCAACAAAACCGGCAACCATTTAGCTCCTATAGCCGCAAAAAGCAAAGTATCTTCAAAAACTGAATGGCATATTACTAAAAACAGATTAGTGATGTAAATATCATCATAAGTTAATTTTCCCGCCTTAGCACTCTCGATTATTATGCCCCCGCCATAACTGATACCAAAAACTAGTCCGGCTAAAATAGGCAGCCGGGCCTCTTTAGAAATCCCAATCAAGCTAGTTATAGGCGTCATAATGCCCGTTAGCCTTTCTAAAGCATTTAAGTCTTTTAAAATTTCAATGAAAACCATAAGCGGGATTACTATAAGCGCTATTTGCCCAATGTTTTTCAGGCATCCGAAAAAAGCTTCATTTAAAATAGATATATAGTCCACAAAAAACCTCCTGCTACAACCAGAAATTAAATAAAATACCGATTAAAAAGGAAAGAATTATACGGACTAATACTAAAGAAAAGGTTTTAACTCCCGTCTTTTTAGCAATAGCCGTTTCTATAGGTAAACCGTGTGCTATAAGCAGCATGGCTGACAAAATAGTAATCTCCTTAACACTCAGGCCTAAGGGCAGCATAGCTCCGATAGCAGCGTAAATGTTTAATGTATAACCAATAACTAAAGGTACTGATGTCTCCCCCGGTAAACCAACCAAAGTCATAACCGGAACCATAAAATCAGCAATCCAGCCTAGTATGGGAGTGTATTTTAAAAATGTTATAATAAAATAAACGGGGATAACTACCTTGGATAACTCCCAGGTAATTGAGGCTCCGCTTTTTATGCCCCGAACTATGGTTGCGGTTGTAATCACATTATATCTCTCCCGTTGTTAATTTTTAATGATGATATTGTTACTAAAAGCTATTGTTCGTTATTTGAATCGGGATTTGGGCAGTGTAATCAGAATCCTAAATTAAAAAATTAAATTCTGCTAGTATAATAAAGACATAGATATCATTTTATCATAGTAGCTCAATGAAGGTAGTGGAAAAATATTAGGGTTTTGTCAACTTATAGGCTGAGAACCGGCCATAGGAGGGGTTTTAAACAGGTGAAACGGGCAGTGGGGATAATTATAGTCTTAACTTTATTGGCAGGATTAATTTTATTTTGGTATCATACTTCATCACCGGGGAAAAATTACCCGGCCAAAAGTGATATTATCAACCTATTCACTACTCATGAACCATCTACGGTGGAGAAAATTCCTCCCGATAAACTCACCACTCCCGATTTAATTCTGCTGGGAGCCCGTCAAGAGGTTAAAAACGCTACCCGTTATGATGCTTCATATCAAGTTATGCCTTATCCGGGCGGTGATGTGGACAAGAATAAAGGAGCCTGTACAGATGTGGTGGTTAGAGCCTTGCGCCATGCTGGCATAGATTTACAAGAACTTATGCATGAGGACATGAAAATAAACTTCTCCGCTTATCCTGATAACTGGGGACTAGCCAGTCCTGATCCTAATATTGACCATCGCCGGGTCCCTAATCAAATGACTTTTTTCAAAAGACATGGTTTGGAGCTGTCTAAGGAGGTTCAGGGCAATTTAGCCGAGTGGCAGTGGGGTGATGTGGTTTATTGGAGGTTTGCTGATGGCAATGAGCATTGCGGTATTATTAGTGACCGCAGCGGAAACCATGGCATACCCCTGGTTATCCATAATGCCAGTATAGCTAAAGAAGAGGACTGTCTTTTAAGCTGGGAAATTACTGGACACTATCGTTTTCCCACCACTCTTCAACCATAGTCACAAACCTTTTGGCCAGTAACGGATCAAATTGCCGGCCGGCATTGCTTAATAACTCCTTAATAGCTTGTTGATGTGACATAGCCCTGCGGTAAGGTCTGTCATTAGTCATGGAATCATAAGCATCAGCAATAGCCAGTATTCTGCATTCTAAAGGAATAGCTTCTCCGCTTAAACCTAAGGGGTATCCTTTGCCATTCCACCATTCATGATGTTTTAAAATCCAATCCGCAATCAGCATTAATTCTGGAGCCGACAACGCAATACGGTGTCCTATTTCACTATGCCTTTTCATTATGGCATACTCCTCCACAGTTAAAGGGCCTTGTTTAAATAAGATAGAATCAGGTACTCCTACCTTGCCAATATCATGGAATTGGGCTAAAAGCTTGAGGTCGTTAATTCTTTGGTTAGTAAGATTAAGGCTTTTACCCATAATCTCAACTAAACTTTGCAATCTGTCCCCATGTCCTTCAGTTATAAAATCTCTAGCTTCCAAGGCCTTCATTAAAGTATGCACAATTGAACTGCGCGCACTTTGACCGCTATGAAGCTTTTCTCGATACATGTTGTTATCAGCTTCTTGATATAACTCCAGCATAGTTACATTAGTATCATAGCGTACCGCACAACCCATCGATATACTTAAAGGTACTTTAGGATGTTCTTGATTATACAGCCTGATACTTTCTTTGATTCTATTAACTGCACTTTCCACTACGCGCCGTTTGGAAGCAGGCAGGAGTATAGCAAACTCATCTCCCCCTACCCGGGCTACTATATCATTTTTTCTAAATGACCGGCTAATTACATGGGCTACTGCCCTTAGTAATTCATCACCCTCATCATGTCCTAAAGTATCATTAACTAACTTTAATCCATCCACATCGCACATGATTAAGCCCATAGGGGCGGCTTGGGAATGTTCAAAATACTTCATCTGTTCTTCAAAATGGAAGCGGTTAAATAAACCGGTTAAGGTATCATGTCTGCTCAGATATTTTAGTTGATCTTCCGCCAGCTTACGTTCAGTAATATCACTACCTACCGATTGGTAATCAATTAAAGTACCATGATCATTAAAAATAGCTCTATGGGTCCAATGTTGCCATCTTACCGTACCATCCGGCATTTGAATGCGGTGTTCAATGGCTTTTACGGGTGAACGGGGTGATAAAGAACCTATACATTTCCTAACCATATCTTTATCGTCGGTATATACTATATCTATAAAATTAGTACCGTAAACTAAGTTTTTCTCCTGGCTAAAATAACGGCAATAAGCCAGATTGACAAAAGTTATGCTGCCATTAGGTAAAAATCTACATATTAATTCGGTTTGATCCTCAACAATTGCCCTATACCGTGCTTCACTAAACCTTAATTGTTCTTCCGCCATTTTGCTAGCCGTAACATCCTCGGCTAAGACCATACCTCCCGTAATCGTTCCCTTTTCGTCCACAATCGGGGAAGCATTCAACTTAATTATGCGGGTCTTGCCGTCCTTATGTATTAAGGGCAATTCATAGCTGCTTTCCCCGCCATTGGTTAGACGCTCTTGAATAGCTTGTAATACTAAGTATTTATGTTCTTTTACAATAAAATCGGCTACCTTTTTGCCTAAAACCTCATCCGGAAAATAGCCTAAAACATCATAAGACCTTCGGTTCACAAAAGAAATTTGCCCTTGCAGATCATAGGTGATAAACATTTCATTAAGGTTATTTATAAGGGTATTTAAATATTTTACTTGTTTTTGTAAATTTGTTTCGCTATTTTGCAGAGCCTCTTCAGCTTTTTTTCGTTCCGAAATATCCCGAATCAAACCCCGGAAGCCGATAATCTCTCCATTGTTTCTTATAGGTAAAATAGTACTTTCCACAAACATTTTACTGCCGTCTTTACGGGTAACATACCAACCAAATTCTTTGACCGGCTTCCCCGTGGTATATACCCGGTTAAAAGCCCGTAAAACCTTTTCTCCGTTTTCTCCATCCATAACCTTGCGGTAACTCATACCCATCATTTCATTAGCTGAATAACCAACCGACTGGTGCAGATATCTATTGAAAAAGTTGAAATTACCGCTGATATCAACCTCAAAATACCCATCTTCAATACTTTGGATAATGTTACGATATTTTTCTTCACTTTCCCGTATGGCATCTTCTTTAGCCTTGAGTTCACTAATATCCCGGGTAATTTGAATGGCCCCCATTATACAGCCTTTACGGTCTAATAAGGGTGAGCTTTTACTCGATAAATAAGTTCCATTAACCCCTAGCTGAGGACAATATTCTTCGGTAAATATGGTGTCATTATTAAAAGAAATATTTTTATAATATTTCTGAGCCTCGTTGCTATCAGACAAAACTAAATCTATAGGTAAGGGACGTCGTTTCCCGTAAAAAGGAATAGCATATTCACAATTGCTTTTTCCCAGTATATCTCTGATCTTTATGCCGGTTAGTTCCTCCATAGCCCGGTTCCACATAGTAACCTGGCCCTCCTGGTCGATAGCAAAAGCCGGGTCAGGCAAAAAGTCAAATAATACTTCCAGTTTTTGATGGGCATCAGCTAAAGCATCCTTATTTTTTTCACTTTCCTCTAATTGTTGTCTAAGCTCTTCTTCGGTAGCCATTAATTGCTCATTAATGGCCCTTAGCTCTTGAGATACAGCCTCTAAATTCTGATTATATCTTTTTAATTCTTTTTCTGCTTTTCTTTGCTCGGTTATATCATCAGCTAATACCATTTCTCCAATAAATTGACAATTTTCTATAATGGGGGATACGTTAAGACGTATTATCTTCTCCGAGCCGTTTTTATGGGTAACCGTAAGAACATATGAATCTCTTTTTCCCTCTTTTATTCTCTGCTCTAATCCTAAAATAAATCTTTTCCGGTATCTCTCCGGTACAAAATCACCCAGATGTTTTCCTATAACTTCTTCGGGAGAAAAACCAAGCATATCATAAGATTTTTTATTAATAAAGGTTATAAATCCTGCCATATCATAGGTATATAAAATTTCATTCATATTATCTAATAAATTATTTACATACGATAATTTTTGTAAAGAATGATTTTGTTCCTGATAGGACATGAGTTACTCCTCCGTATTAAGAAAATACATTTTAGAAATACACTTGAATTACTTCTCTTATATTCCACATAATTCCTGCTTAAGCCTAGGCGGTTTAGCTTATAAAATATAGTATATTTTTCGGCAATATATAGTAAAATTGTACCCCCTTTATAATAATTAAGCTATACTCTTGAGAAAAGGTGGTAAAATTTCTTATACTAAGAGATAGAATTTTTTATTAGGTAATGGTGAAGTTTATGAAGGTTGAATCATTAGATTTACATGGGCTAAGCTTGGAAGAAGCTATACAAAAAACCGAAGTTAATATAAAATGGTGTATTAATCACCAGGTAGAAGTATTAGATATAATTCATGGTAAAGGCTTTCACAGTAATCGAAACTTTTCGGTTATAAAGCAAGAAATCCGCCGCTTAGTAAAAAATAATCCTTTTATTAAAGAGGCGGGCTATATTGTCGTTCCGGGGGAATCCAATCTACCGGTCGCCCTTGCTTCTGATGAAGGACATACCTTAATTGTTCAAAAAGGCTGTGAAAAAAAACATATCGGCGGACAAAAACAAGTTGAAAAAAACTACCAAGTCTTCTCCGCTGAAGGCAAAATGTCTAGAAAAATAGCTAAAAAAAATAATTCCCCCAAAAGAAACAGATAACCTTAAGGAGGACTGACATGTTTAAACCGGTTATGGATAATATATATATGCTTTCTACTACTGATAAGGGCAACTTCCCTTCTTCTTACTGTTTTTATATAGATGATGAAGTAAGAACTTTAATAGATACCCCATTAGATCAGAATTTTGCTAATTTATTGGGCAACCGTCCTTTAGACAGGATAATTAATACCCATTTTCATAAAGACCATAGCGGCTGTAACCATTTGTTTCCTTATGCTGAAGTTTATGCTCACCCTCTTGATGCCCCGGCCATGGAGTCATTAGAGGTGTTTTGTGATTTTTATGGATTTAATGACCCCGTCAATTTTGCCATAAAACCAATTTTTTTACAGTGGCTGGATAATTTATTTCCCTCCCATATTTCCTGTCATATTGAAGATGGGCAGGTAATTGATTTGGGCAAAACCAAACTGGAAGTTATTCATACCCCAGGTCACACCCCAGGACACTGCGTTTTTTACCACCGTGAACAAGAGATGCTCTTTTCCGGTGACATCGATTTAACCAGTTTTGGCCCTTGGTATGGCAATGTAAATAGTAATGTGGATGATGTCATTGCTTCTATAAAGAAAATTATTAATCTAAATCCCAGAATAATCTTATCCGGGCATAAAGGCGTTATTAATAACAATGTAACCGGAAGGTTAAAAAAATATTTAGATAAGGTTTATTCCAATGAAGACAAAATTTTAGCCGCGTTATCTAACCGGCCTCTGACTTTAGATGAACTCAGTGGCCATAAAATCATTTATGGCCGCTGGGGTCAACCGACTATAATGTTCGCCTTCTTTGAAAAAATATCTCTGGAAAAACATTTGGAACGCTTAATTAGATTAGGACTGGTTATTGAGGAAAACGGTTATTATGAGACTATTTCCAAGTCTAAGATAAATACCTGGGGCCGCTAAAATTATCGGTTAATAATCTTTTTATGATGCCACTCATACAGTTTTATAAAAGCCCCTAGAAAAAGTCCTCCGATTAGGTAACCGGCTACGATATCAGTAGGAAAATGCACATTTAGATACACCCGGCTTATTCCTATCATCAGGATAAGTAAAGCAAATAGTAACCCGGTTAATATTTGGGCGGAGGCTGAGGAAAGATTTTTCAATACCAGATATCCTATAAAACCATAAAAGACTAGGGAAAGCATGGCATGCCCGCTAGGAAAGCTCATACCGGTAGCAATAGTCAAGTGTTCCCCTTCCGGTCTGGGCCGGGCAAAGAAATTCTTTAATAAATGCATAGCTTCCCAACTTACTAATAAGCAAAGGTTTAGATAAACCCCTTCTAATACCTGGCGATTATATACTAAGAAAATTAAAGCTCCTAAACCGAGGATTATAAAGGCCATCGGGCTACCCAAATAAGTAATTGCAAGAAAAATTGAGTCTAAGACCGGATGTCTTAGACTTTCTATTTTATCAGTAATGAATAGGTCAAAAAGTAATGGCTTATCCCACCAAGTTAGCAAAAGTAAGGCCCCCTTTAAGACATGAATCTAAACTTAAAAGGCATGTTGGCTTTTATTTCTTGCTTAATTGCGTCTTTTTGCATTTCATATTCATTAATAACATTTTTACTGATTACCATACTAAAAGCCCAACATAGTCCTAAATAGGGCATTATCTTAGTCATATAAGGTTCTCCCGCCGGATAGCGAATATGCAGTAAGGGGTTTAATCCTGTTGCAGTCAAGCTTTGACGCAAAGCAATATCATCTATACCCGTATAAGTCTGGTACTCGGCTAAATCAAAGTCCGGCTCCATAGAAGCTGCTACTTCATTATTTTTCTTGGAGCTAAAGCAAGCTTTTAGCTTATGCTTTTTTCCTTCGCTATTGGTAGCTAGAAATTCGAAAAACTTATACCGTTTCGATTTAGTAATAGTAGTAGGGTCAGCAATGGTAATAATCAAACCATGATCTGATAATCTTTGGGCAGCTAAATTTATTAGGTTAACCGGATCTTTAAAATGGTGTATAGCAGAAGAAAACATAATCAAATCGTATTCTGCTTCTTGTTCTAAAAAGGCAAAAGCATCTTTTTGGGAAGGAATTATCCCGGTAATATTTTGCTTTTGGGCTTTGTTCTGTGCTATCTCCAGCATTTTGTCCGAGACATCTACTAAATTTACGGTACAGGCAGGGCTGCATTCTTTTAAAACAAACGCGGCTTTTCCTGCTCCCCCACACATATCTACTGCCCTTATGGGACCCGAACAGGATGTTTGCAGCATTTTAGCCACCGAGTTAAATATAACTTTATACTCAGAGTAAAGATATTTTGGTTCTTCTAAGTCCTCATAGAATTTAACAATAGCTTCCTTATTGTATTTTTCTATATTGGCTTCTAATATATCTTTTTCCGAATACTCTTCCCACTTCTTTTGCTTAGTCATCATGGCCTCCTAAGGTATAAATTTATGGAAACTTATTCGGCATAAATTAAGCTAATACCTGCACAAAAAAAAGAAAAGGGCATGTCCAATAGACATCCCTTTATCTTTAGCTTAATAAAACTGAATTAATCGTTTAATTCCTTGCTTATTTTAACTTCGGTTTCGCCTTCATCTTCTTTGGCTCTTTTAAAACTATTTATGGCTTTTCCTACCGATTCGCCTAGTTGCGGTAATTTGCCAGGGCCAAATATTATAAGCACTATAACTAGGATAAAACCAACTTCCCATGGTCCAAAATTTCCTATTAACCCGAACATGTTTTAACCCCCTTTGCATCCTTTGTACTAATGATAATACTTTTTCACCATAATTGAAATGGGCTTTTTTAACTATATAAACTTTTCAAATCTTGCCAAAATTTTATAAAATGGTTTAGCCGGGATTATAGTAAAGATAATATTGCTTAGAACGTGAATAATCAAAGGATAGACTAGTTAAGCATACCGATATAAGGGGTTTAAGATTAAGCGGGAAAGTAAAGTTATCCAATGCCATAAAGAATTTATTCAAAATTTGAAATGTAAAGTAAGCTTGACAATGCTTTAAAACTTCTTTATAGTAATTGTAAAGCTAGCTTTACTTTTAGATGGTGGTGATTAAATGGAAAATCGTTTAAAGGAATTACGGGAAGCCCATAACTTAACCCAGGAGGATTTAGCAGCTAAAGTTGGGGTATCACGCCAGACCATAATATCATTGGAAAAAGGCAAATATAGTCCTTCTTTGATTTTAGCTTATAAATTATCTGGAATATTTGGTTTAAGTATAGAAGAGTTATTTCTACTAAAGGAAATGGAGGAAAAATAATGACTAAAAAACAAATGGATCTTATTAAGTACTTTATATTGGCACTTATAGGTATAGTTGCAATTTCTCAAATTATTATGGGCAATGAAGATTTTGGCACCGGTTTATTAGTCGGCATAATTATAGTCAGTATCGCTTTAGGAATTAAATTTCGACGCATCAATCAAATACTAGAAAAAGGTATGGACCCTTATGATGAAAGAGTCTGGATAATCGCAGGAAAAGCCTCCTATATCTCCATAAGAGTTTTTGCGGTTATAAGTGCACTAATAGTCCTAATCGGTTCAATCTGGGGCCCGGTAACTTTAGTAAACCCCTACAATTTGCTCGGTATCTGCTTAGCTGCCCTAATGCTACTGTATGTTATCTTTTATTACTACTATGACCGGAAAATGTAGCGTGGGTGAAGGAGTGAAGGCCAGGGGAAGGTTCGAGCGTCCCGAAGCGTAGCGGAGGCCGGTAGGGAAGACGATGGAACTGTCCGAGACTGCTGAAAAAGTCCTTAAAAGTTGCGGAAGTGCTCGGATTTCGGTAGGCTTCGCCTACTTGGGTTTGACGCTGATTTCGCTGATTTATTATGATTAACGCTGATTAAATTATAAAAAAACAAAAAGAATCAGCGTTAATCAGTGCCCCGAAGGGGTTAGCGTCCTTCAGCGTCATAATAGTGACCTAAGGGAACATAGGTGGTGCTAGTTGAGTGCGTCTAATACTAGCGGGCGAAGCCCACAATAACCCAGAACGACTTTCACATTAAACGGCCCCGTGTCATTTTCCGTGCTATTATCCAAAACTCAATAATACTTTCGTTCTTTAGTTTTGGGTTGTATTTGTAGGCCCACTCCAGTTTTCTGAGGGCTTTCCTGTAACATTAAATCCCAGAAACTCCCCTGTTTCATAGTCCCATACTTCACTAAGGGTAGCATCTTCAACCGACCCATACTTTATTTCATAGATTGGATACTCCGTTTCTACATAATATATTATTCTTTTTGGCGCAATCTCTGTTGAGGATACTATCACTTGAGATTGTAAACTCTCATATTGACTCCAAGTTAGTATTGTTTCTTTGGTTCTGATTGCTCCTGCTGGCAGCTTTGCCTGTTCGGTATATCCTATAAATGAAGTTTTGTCCATCGTGTCAGGCAAAAGATATTCTTTGGTATTATCATTCATATCAAAATCAAATTTATGTTCGTTATCAGTAAGGCGAACAGGAGCATCCTTCAAAAGAAATTCGTCGTTACTAGAATCACTTAAGTCCGAACCAAAATTTTGTGCAAAAGCAACGCCCACAACAATCATTAGCATCAAAACCAAAATTGAGGAAAAGATAGTTTTTCGCATCATAATAGATACCTCCTAAATTAAATATGTTTAAAATTACGGATGATAATATTTTGCTGTTACTGGATGGTTCGTGAATTCACAAGTATAACCTGTTCCTAACTGATCATTTATATCAGTGACTCCATTAGACCAATTAGCCCATACACCGGAACCGTCTTTTACTTTATGCATACTTGTATAAGTAGTTGCAAATGTACTTCCAGAGTAATTCGTTTCTAACCCGAGTTGCATGTAAGAACCGCCTGGATTAAATCCCGTGAAGTTTTTGTAGGTTGTTCCATCAACAACTACAGCATATTTTTGACTACCCAAATAAGTAATCTGGTAATCATGCGTAGTGTCATTATTTGTAGAAGGGCCAATAATAGAATACTCTCCATAGGTAAGTGTTCCATTATTGAGGTAGCCGTAAGCACAATAAAAGCCATTATAATAAGCATTATTAAGACTACCATTAACAAATCCGTTTTCTATCCACGATTGGCTATTCTTTCCGTTCACTTCAAGCCACATGGTTCTTAAAGCAAATCTATGACTATTACTTGAACTCCATTTTGAATTCATTGCCTTTGTTACTGCCCGATAGCTCCCCCCATTAAACTGCGCATTACTACCACTAGTATTTTTAACTATTATATGGCTTCTATCTGTACTGGCAGCTTGAGAGGACTGATTATATATAAATACAAACAACATTACTAAACACAAAAGTATAAGCGCTGGTTTTTTCTGCACATTACTTTTATAGAACATTTATAACCCTCCTTAAAAATTATTTATTGTTTGGATAAATCATAATAGTTTCAAAAAGCTTTTTTTACATATGACCACTCCGATCTATGTAGCCACAACAAATACTCGTACGTAAATTAATAATAACTTTATAAATTCCCAAAATCAATATGTTTTTCCTAAATAATACATTTTTTGGTTTAAAACTACATTCTTGTTGTAAATTATGCATATTTTATGCATATTTATATTGCTTAGGTCAGCAAGGAAACGTCATATATATTTTACATGTTTTCATCAGAAAATAAATAATTCCTGGCAACGACCTACTCTCCCATCCCGCAAGGGACAGTACCATCAGCGCTGGAGAGCTTAACTGCCGTGTTCGAGATGGGAACGGGTGTGGCCTCTCCGCCTTTATCAC
>JAEWZB010000074.1 GCA_023395515.1 Bacillota bacterium | reverse complement strand
TTAGCAGCCTTTACTGTAATGGTCTCACCCCTGAAAGAAAGCTTAGTACCCTCTTCCCGGGGGTCAGCCAAACATATTAATTCTTTTATAGGAAAATTTCTCTCCTCTAAGACTTTCATCATTTCCTGGCCAACTGCCCCAGTTGCCCCAACTATTGCTAAATTTATTTCCTGGGCCACAAGAATTACCTCCTGTAAAAACATCTAAGAGGTATTGTATCATAATATCTTCATTACACTCAAGAATTAGTGGGGCCTAACAAAATTGGCTGCAATTGTTTACCTTGCAAAGCTTGAATTATAGTATCAGGAATTTTTTCCATAGCTGCTACTATAGAATTAGCTTTTTCTAGAGGATTATCCTGTCTAAATGGCACAAAGAAAATATTTTTCATGGCTAAAAGAGTTCCAATATTTTTGGCATTTAAACTTAGGGCATCATTAGTAGAAATTGCAATTACCACCGGCCTCTGGTTTCTTAACTGGGCCTTGGCCGCCATAAGAGCGGGAGTATCTGCAATGCCATTGGCTAACTTAGCAATAGTATTACCGGTAGCCGGAGCAATAATTACCACATCTAATAATTTTTGCGGTCCAATCGGTTCAGCACCTACAATTGTATTAATAATAGGTTTATCAGTAATCTCGCCTACCATTTTTTTGAGATCACTAACCTTATAAAAGCGGTTATCAATTTCATCTATCACAAAAGAAAAAACGGGGAAAAGTTCTGCACCTTCCTCTTTCAATAATTTTAACTGTGGTAAGACTTCGTCTATCGTACAGTGCGAACCGGTCAATACTGTGCCGATTTTTACTCCTCTTAACCGGGTTTTTTGCACTTCATGCACCCCTTAAAGCACCTCCCTATTTTCTAAAAAGCCATTCTTATCCAAGCGAGACATTTCTTTGATTATCAGGCGGGGGATTACGTCGGCTAAGAATTTCCCTGCTGAAACTGGTGCAACTTTACCTGGAAGTCCCGGTGCTAATATAGCCTTTAACCCAAATAAATTAGCTGCTTCAAAATCAGTTCCACCTGGTTGAGTAGCTAAATCAATAATGACCATATCGGGGTTAGAGTATTTTAATATGGTTTTATCCAGTACCATATAAGGAACCGTATTAAAACAAATATCAGTATTACTCATAATGTCCCGTAACTCCTCAAAGCTAGCATGTTTACAGCCCATTTCATAGGCTCTGGCATTCTGTCCCAGGTTTCTAGCCACTATGGTTACGTCAGAACCTAAAGCTTTTAAGGTTCTGGCTAAAGTTATTCCTACTCGGCCAAAGCCGATAATACAGCTTTTACTGCCATGAATAGTTATTGATGTCTCTTCCATCGCTATTTGTATAGCCCCTTCAGCAGTGGGAATAGAATTTAATATAGCAACTTCATCCATTTCCACAATTTCTAATAATGTGAAACCATACTTTTGCGACCAATCTTTTAAAAAGGGGCGGGCAGAGCCAATAATAATTACCGCATTAGCTGATAATTTACTAATAGCTTTTTCGGTTATCTCTAATTTTTCTTCTGCATAAACAGCTCTGATAACTCCCTCTGGATTAGTTCCCGGTACTGGTAAAATCAGCACTTCTGCTCCATTACATGCTTCTGCTACAGTACTAACAGGAAATGCTCCATGGGCTACCTTATCTTTGGGAAATCCTGTTACAACTACGGTTGCTCCCATTTTTACCAGTTCCGCAATAAGAACAAGCTCTCGATCATCTCCACCCACTACGGCAATTTTTATTCCAGAAAGTACTGAACTCACTAATAGTCCCCCTTTGGGTATTCGAATCGGCTACAATTAATAGCAGTATATGTATAAGTATCAATACTGGTGCTTGTACTTTCTTAGCCCCAATCAGAAAATAAAAAAACGAGGTACATTCCTCGCCTAGCTTATAACTAATTCAACACTGATGAAAAGGGAGACATGGGACGTTTCACCTGTCCTGTTGGGGCATTTTTCAAATACACCTTTTTAAATCAAATCAGCCAAAAGAAACGTCCCTGGGTCCTACATCAAGTTCTCCATGCCATAGATCAAGCCTTTTTTCCCTATCATTTTCTTAATAACCATAGTAACTCCCGGCATAAATCCGATCCGGTCAAAAGAATCATGTCGTATGGTAAGACTTTGTCCAACTCCACCGAAAATAACTTCCTGATGAGCTACAAATCCCGGTAATCTTACACTATGTATGCGAATGCGGTCTACGTCTCCGCCCCGGCATCCTGCTATTTTTTCGTATTCCCTTACATTACGGGGTAGTTTTAAACCCCGGTTTTCGTTAATCATTTCAGCAGTTTTAATAGCCGTACCCGAAGGGGCATCCATTTTTTGATCATGGTGCATTTCTATTATTTCAACATCGGGGAAATACTGGGCAGCTTCCCGGGCAAATTTCATCATTAATACTGCCCCAATGGCGAAATTTGGTATAATCGCAATTCCTACTTCATTTTCCCAAGCCATTTTCTCCAGTTGTTTCAATTCCACTTCATTAAGCCCGGTAGTACCGATTATACTAGTAATCCGATTCTTAAGCGCAGCTTTAGCATTATTAAAAACAGCTTGCGGATTAGTAAAGTCAACCATAACATCAGGCCTGGCCTGTTCTATTACTAAATCCAGATCATTTTGTATGTAAATGCCGTTTATTTCACGGCCAGCTATAGTTGCAACCGGCTCGTTCTTGCCTCTAACATCAACTGTTCCTACTAATTCTAATTCTTTATCATTTACAACGGCCTTAACAGTTTCCATGCCCATTTTACCCAAAACACCTGTTACCACCACGCGGATTCTGTCATCCATAAACAAAAACCTCCATTTTTTTCTTAGAATCTAGTTTTATATATTTTGGCGGTATAGTCAAGTAATCCGCCCAAAAATAAAACCAGGGCAGAAAAAGCCACCTTTTCCTGCCCTGGTTTAAGAATTTTAAAATTAAGAATTACTTTTCATATACTCTCTAGCTTGTTCCAAGACATATTTATTTGTTTCACTCAGCATTCGCTTTTCCACGAAAGTTAAACCTTGGGGATTATTTAACTGTTTTTTTACTATGTCCATTAAGGAGCAGCTGGTTTTAATTTCCTTACGGATAGAGGCTAAAATATCCTCCCCACTGCTATAAGCATAGAACTTTTCAATCTGTTCTAAAATCTCTGCTTCACGGTTATGGATAGCAACTACTGCCGCATGTTCTAATAATTCATGCTTGTTTAAATCATAGCTTAGAAACGAGTGGATATAACTTAATTTTCTTTTACCGTCTTTTAATAGCAACATCTTTTTGCTAAGTTCTTTTTTACATAATTCGATAGCCAGAACTTGTTCTAATATATTTTTATATAAAGCAGTTACGCTAGCCATATAATCATTCCTTATATTTTTATAGTTTTACCTAGTTTTTTAAATAACCTGTATTTTTAAGCTAGTATTTATAGCTAGTTTGTAAGCTTTTTTACAAAATGCTATACTCTTTTAATGAAGAGGAGGTAACCATTATGCCTTTTGATGGTTTAACTATAAGAGCTTTAACCCAAGAATTACATAGCGACCTCTTAGGAGGCCGTATTGATAAAATATATCAACCGGAAAAAGATGAACTAAGTATTACTATCAGGCCGCCTAAAGCAGCTAACGTAAAACTGCTCATTTCTGCCAATGCCAGGTGGGCTAGAATGCATATTAATTCTACCAAATCCGTAAATCCTTCTACTCCCCCTAGTTTTTGTATGCTCTTGCGCAAATATTTGGAAGGCGGGAAAATAATTAAAATCGAACAAATAGAGTTTGAAAGAATAATCCATATTTATATTGAAGCCTTAGATGATTTTAGGGAATGGAAGCCTAAACTATTAATATGTGAGTTTATGGGTAAACACTCTAACATAATCTTAGTCAACCCGGAAACTAACCTGATTATAGATGCTATTAAAAAATATGGCAGTGAAACTAGTTCTTACCGAGAAGTTCTGCCGGGTAGAGAATATCTTACCCCACCTTCCCAAAATAAATTAAATATTTTGTCCGCCAGTTTTGAAGTTTTTTCAGAATATATGTGGCAACAGGAAAACTGCAGTTTAGCTACTGCTATTTTTAATGTTTTATCAGGAATAAGTCCCTTTTCTGCCGAACATATTTGTAACCTGACCGGTATTAATCCGGAAATACCTGTAGAGGAATGTGGCGAATTCGAGTTATCTACTGTCTTTAATTATATTAATAATATGATAAAAAGTATCCAAAATGGTGAACATCACGGCTATATTACTTATAAAAAAAATGTACCGCTGGATTTTGCTCCCTATTCATTACAACATATTCCCCACACTAAATTTAAGTGTTTGCCCAGTATAAATAATACTTGTGATTTATTTTATGCAGAAAAACTTAGCCTAGTCAGACTTGATTCACTTAAAATGAATTTATCCCGTAAAATTAAAGAGTCTTTAGATAAGGCTTATAAAAAGCAGTACCATTTAGAAGGAGATCAAACTAAAGCGGTTGATAATGATAATTACAGGGTACAGGGAGAAATAATCACCGCTAATGCCTATAAGCTTAAAAAGGGTGATACCGAAGTAGAGCTGGATAACTTTTATACCGGCGATATTATAAAAATAAAACTTGACCCCCGTTATACCCCGATTCAAAATGCCCAGAAGTTTTTTAAAATATATAATAAAAGCCGCAATGCTTTAATACATTTAGAACAGCTTCTAGCTAAAAATCAACAAGAAATTGATTATCTGGAATCAGTTTTAGTCGCCGTAAAAGAAGCTCATAATCCGGCGGAAATAGAAGAGATTATGGAAGAATTAGAAAAAGAAGGCTACACCAAAACGAAGAGCTCCCGTAATAAACCTTCGCTAACCAGAAGTACGCCCCGTAAATTTTTATCCTCAGATGGCTTAGAAATATTGGTAGGTAAAAATAACCGGCAAAATGATTTGCTTACCCTTAAGGAATCTAGTAAGAGTGATTTATGGTTACATACTAAAAATATTCCCGGTACTCATGTTATAGTAAAAATACCGGATAAAATCAAATCTATCCATGATTTTCCTGACCGGACTTTAGAAGAAGCTTCCGGTTTAGCCGCCTATTACAGTAAAGCGCAAAACTCTGATAAGGTGCCGGTAGATTACACCTTTAGATTTAATGTACGCAAACCCAACGGAGCTAAACCCGGAATGGTTATATATGAAGATTACTGGACGATTATGGCCAACCCTCAATCCGATAGAATTCGGGAGTTAGTAGAGTCATTAGAGGGGTAAGTTCATGGGACGGCAGATGATTTTTATTTTGCCTATAAGTACGAAAAATAGCGTTCCTCCGTTTGGGGGGCGCTTTTTTAATTTGGGGGCGAGCAGATTATCTTCCTAAAATGTACTTGATATTGTTGGGGTAACGCTATAAAATTATGCAAATGTATATAAATGTAATAAAGTTTAAAAAAATGGTAATTGCCGTTATTTCAACTCATCGTCCTAAGAAATGCTGCAGGTTTAATTAAACTATGGGAAGGAAGGAATTACAATGCAAATTTCTCTTGGCATTCAGGGCATTGGTGGTATGAACGGCTTCTCCGCCGGGGCATTATATTACCTGCGCACCAAAACCGACATCAAACCGGAACTAGTCTCTATTACCAGCGGAGCTATTATGACATTTTTTCACTATCTTAATGCCGACCCGGAAAAACTGAAGGAGATGTTTTACACTGAGGCTCAAGAGCGTCTGAATCAGGGCCTCTTTACTCCCTTTATCCACCCGGATAATGCGAAAATAGCGCAGTTCTTTAACGCAGCCATGTTCGGAATTCCTGGTGTTTTTCGCCCCAAAAACATGTTTGACCGTTTAGAAGAATTGCGTCAGATGGATATAGGCACCTACGCTAGCCCCAATCAATGGATTAGAATGATGTTTCCCAGTGCCATCTACGAAAAAACCATGCCCTCGAGTGTTTTTCAAGAGATTGCTGATTGTTTCAACGCCAGTGATATCGGCATCATCGCCAATGCCTATAATTACCGAACAGGTAAGGCCATAGTCTATGTGAATCAAGCGGCATCTGACGCCCTCCAGGGAAGCCGCTTCCAAATCGGCTCGTATTCTGATTCCTTCGAAATCCATCCCATTAGTTCAGATGGTATCGCCGCATGTCTGCAATTGATTCAATACGGGCCTTATCAGGATCAATACGATGGAGCCTACCAGTATAACCCTATAATTCCTCCCCTAAAGAAAGCCAAGGACGTAATGTTGATTACCGTCGTACCTATTACCCGACCACTGAAGCCCATCGACCACTACTTTGATATTGAGGATTTCAAGCTGAAGATGATGTTCGTCAATGCCATATCGTCGGAATTGGCTTCCACCGAGTTGATCAACAGCTTTATAGATCAAGGCATTATTACGGACAAGAGCATTGAGAAAACCAGACTGCACCTGATAGAACCGGAAATGGTGAAAGGATATTTTGATTACTTCGTGGGGGACCCCAAAATGTTCGAACACGGATACCAGCAGGCCGAAGAAATGCTTAAGAAATGGCACCCCTAAAACAGTAAGACTTAACTTGGCAGGCAGGTTCCATGATTGCCACCGTATTTTGGAGCCTGCCATCTGCGGGAATATCTATCTCCGCATAACCTCTGAATTTATCCTATCATGTTCTGTAACCATTCCAGGGTTAAATCGATTCTTAGCTGCTCTTTACCGGTAAAACTATGGTCGGCAGCTTCTATCATATGAACTTGGGCGTGAGGCAGCTTTTCCGCTATATAATGGCAATTAGCCGGACTTACTACCTTGTCCGCAGTTCCATGTATGACTAAAAGGGGTTTATTCTCCAGATTGAGCAAATATTTATCCATATCATGATTAACAAAGTCCTTAACGAAATCAGGGTTAAGGTTAATGAGGCGGTTACCGTCCCGGTAGGTAATAGCCAGTCCCTTTTCCAACTTTTCGTATTCAGCCGGCATTATATTATAAAAAGTATCAGCCATAAAAACCGGAGCCGACCATAATATTAACCCGGCAGCTTGCTTTTCCTTATCGGCTGCTAATACCGTACTGCCCCCGAAACTGCGCCCCAATAAAATTTGGGGAACCTCATAGTCCTTACGGACATATGCCATTATCTCGCGTAGATTGCTAACTTGTCTGGATAAGGTGATGCCGGCAAAATCTCCCTCACTTTCCCCGCAACCCTCAAAATCAAAGGCTACCAAGCCTATGCCCAAAGGCTTAAGCCCGGCAGCCAAATAATCAATCCAGCCCCCATTTTCCTTACCCCCCAGAAAACCGTGACAAGCTATTAAAATATGGCTCATCCCCGACGGGGGCATATCTTTTAATAAAGCTAGTTTATAGCCTCGAGATGATGATAGTATGCTTTTTTCCACTATAATCATTCCTCATCTTTAATTATTTCTACACTACCATCCTCATGCTTAGTAAATTTCGTATCCGGTTCTAAAACGTAAACTTTGTTATTTTTAGTATCAACGGCTACCTCGCGGTTAACTAAGGTGCTTACTTCTTTATCCGTCACCAAGGTTCGTATTTGCACCCCATTATCATAAAGTTGGATATGTAGTTCGCCATTACTGCGCTTTACTGTATCAGATTGATGCCTCTGATAAGGTTTAATGAAAATATATTCATAACCGCCATCCACAAAATCCATTTCTTTTCCGTTAAGAAAAACCTGCAAAATACCCCTCCTTAGCTGCGGCTGCCCGGCTTAACCGCAGGTATTTTACCTTCTGCACATAAAGGACATTGTTCTACTTCCCAGGATTCTACATTCATAGTTAATACGGCGGCTTGTTTTACTCCGAAATCTACCTGGCCGTTACTACGGTCTACTAAGACTCCTACTCCGGCCACTATGCCCCCCAGTTCTTGGACTACCTCAATAACTTCCCGGACTGATCCCCCGGTGGTAACTACATCTTCAACTACTAAAACTTTGGTATTAGGTTTAATTTCAAAGCTGCGGCGCAAAGCCATTTTAGAGTCTTGCCTTTCCGTAAAAATGCCGGGCACTTTTAGCTGCCGGGCTACTTCATAAGCCACGATTATGCCTCCCATGGCCGGACCAACTACTAATTCAATATTATCCCCGGCAAAACACTCAGCTATATGTTTAGCCAGTTCTTCTGTATAGTGGGGATATTTAAGCACTTGGGCACATTGCATGTATTGATTGGAATGCCGGCCGGAAGTTAATTTAAAATGGCCTTCTAATAAGGCCCCTGCTTCGGTAAAAATCTGTACCGCTTCTTCATGAGTTAACATTACATTGCCTCCAATTCTTGTATTATCTTATGGGCTGCCTCTACGGGATCTGCAGCACCGGTTATAGGTCTTCCGATAACTATATAATCAGCTCCTAAGGCAATAGCCTCACTAGGTGTAGTAATCCGCTTCTGGTCATTTTTTTCCGACCAAGCCGGTCTTATCCCGGGGGTAACAATCTTAAAATCGGCTCCGCAAGCTTCTCTAATCGCTTTTATTTCTTGAGGTGAACATACTACCCCGGAAATACCCGATTCCTTAGCCATTAAGGCCCAGTTAACTACTAGCTCCTCCAGCTTTATATCTTTTATAAACATGTCTTTTTCTAAATCTGGCTGGGATATACTAGTCAGTACGGTTACGGCCAGAGTTAATGGGGTCTTTATTCCTTGACGGGCCGCCTCTGCCGCTACTTCCTCCGTGAGCTTTTTCATCATTTCCCGGCCCCCGGCCGCATGAACATTAAGCATATAACAATTAAGCCTGGTTAATACCCGTCCGGCAGCACTAACCGTGTTAGGAATATCATGCAGCTTTAAATCTACAAACACCTGGCCCCCTAATTCATTAATATTTTCAACTATCCGGGGACCTATACTATTAAAAAGCTGCATACCAACTTTGAAAACCCCCACATAATCTTTTAAGTCTTGGACTAATTGCAATGCTCGTTCTTCAGTGTCTACATCTAATGCTAATACAATCCTGTCTTGGGCTTTCATAACCTGACCTCCTTCAAATTTTTAGCTAACTGCTATCCCTACTAATTCTCCTAGACTCATATTATTTTGCTTCAGGTATTGGGCAATTCCTTCCGTTATATCCTGAGCCAGGGCAGGATAAACAAAATTACCGGTTCCTACTGAAACAGCCCTAGCCCCTACCATTATAAACTGTAAGGCATCTTCGTAATTCATAATGCCTCCACCGCCTAAAATGGGTATTTGTACGGCTTTATAAACCTGATAAATCATACGCAAGGCTACCGGCTTTATAGCCGGCCCCGACAGACCGCCAAAAATATTGCCTAAAACCGGTTTTCTAGTTTCTATATCAACGGCCATACCCATTAAAGTATTTATCATGGATAAAGCATCTGCCCCAGCATCTTCGGCCGCTAAAGCCATTTCCACTATATCAGTTACATTAGGAGAAAGCTTGGGTATAACCGGCAGGCAAGTCTCTTGTTTAACCATTTTAATTACTTGGGCTATCATATCGGGGCTGGTACCAAACTGCAGCCCCCCTTGTTTAACATTAGGACAAGAAATATTTAACTCAATAGCTCCTACCCCGGAGTGTTTTTCGATCAAGGCCGCTATCTTAGCATAATCTTCCACGGTATTACCGGCTATATTGGCAATTACCGTGACATTCTTTTCTTTTAAATAAGGCAGATGCTCCTTTAAAAACACTTCAATGCCCGGATTTTCCAGACCGATCGCATTTAACATCCCCGCCGCCGTTTCTACTATGCGGGGCGGAACATTCCCGGCCCGGGGTTCTAAAGTAGTGCCCTTAACCACAATAGCCCCGATTTTACTTATATCCAGATAATCTTCATATTCCCGGCCATAACCAAAAGTTCCTGAGGCTACTGTAACCGGGTTATTAAGCAGCAATCCCCCCAGATTTACACTTAAGTCAAGCTTAGAGGTTTTCATCACACCTTCAGACATAGTAAACCCTCCATTTTACTTTGGTATTAACTAAAACTTAACATGTGGTTAATACAACTATAAAATAATTTCTCTATAATTACCTTAGTGTTGGTAAAAACTTAGCAGGAAAATAATATCCCCCTTATAATGGTCAGAATTGGCCATTATTTTTTTACCTTTTTATAGTTTCTATATTTCCAGGTCTTTTATATTAAATACCGGCCCATCTTTACAGACCTTGACATAGGTTTCATCCCCCGGTTTTAACTTGCGGGCACATCCTAAACAAGCTCCTACCCCACAGGCCATATGTTCTTCTAAAGAAACCTGAGCCGGAATATTATTTTGCCGGGCAAAAGCGGCTACTACCGACATCATGGCTTCCGGGCCACAAGTGTATATATAATCTATCCCTTGAGGTTTTAACTTCTTGATTAACAAATCAGTTACAAACCCCTTATATCCTGCTGAGCCATCTACCGTAGCCGGCATAAATTCCACTTCTAATTCCCGCAGCTTTTTCAAAGCTACTAACTGGCTCCTATTTTCAGCACCATGCAAAACCGTTACATTACAGTTAACCTCTTTTAACCGGCGGGCCAGGTAAATCAAAGGAGCAATTCCTACTCCGCCGCCCACTAAAACTACATTTTTATTACTAGTCAGAGTAAAGCCTTGACCTAAAGGCCCCATCACATCCACATACTCTTTAGTCTTAATTTTAGTAAGCAGCTCGGTCCCTTTCCCCACTACTTTATAAACCAAAGTTATACTGCCCAGTTTTTTGTCTACATCGTATAAACTAATGGGTCTTCTTAATAATGGGTCGAGATTCTTAGCCGGCAGCACATGCACAAACTGCCCGGCTTGGCACTCCAGAGCTATCTCGGGGGTTATAAACTCCAATTCAAATAAATCCTTATCCACCTGACTATGTCCTATAACTAGTCCTTTTTCCACAAATGGCATTAGAACCCCTCCTTAACATACTCTTGCAGGGAACAAACCTCCATCCCGGTTAAATCTGTACCTTCCTGCAATACCTCTTGTACTACCTTTAAGGTATCAAGTGAGGTAAGACAAGGTACACTTAACTCTACGGCCGCCCGCCGGATCTGGAAACCGTCACTGAACGGCTTGCGGGCATGAGTAATAGTATTAACCACAAAGTCTACTTTTCCTTCCCGAATTAAATCAATAATGTTGGGAGAGCCTTCTTTTAATTTTTTTACCGATTCTACTTCGATACCATTTTCCCGTAAAATTTTAGCCGTACCGGCTGTGGATATAATTTTAAAACCCATCCGGCTAAATTCCTGTAAGATAGGCATGGCCTCATCTTTATCTTTATCAGCTATAGTAGCTACCATAGTTCCTTTAGTAGGTATTTCTACTCCCGCCCCCAATAAGCCTTTATAAATAGCAGCATTTAGTGAATAATCCAAACCTAAAACTTCACCGGTAGATTTCATTTCCGGGCCTAAATTAATGTCAACCTGGGTCAATTTATTAAAGGAAAAAACCGGTACTTTTACAGCATAAAAAGCCGGCTTAGGTTGTAAGCCTCCTGTATAGCCTTGCTCCTGAATAGATTTGCCCAGCATTATATTAGTAGCTATTTTAACCATGGGCAGTCCGGTTACCTTGCTTATAAAAGGTATGGTACGGCTGGAACGGGGATTGACCTCTAATACATACAATTCATTTAGGTATTCTACAAACTGGATGTTAATTAGCCCTATAACATCTAATTCCAGAGCCAGCTTATTAGTATAATCCACAACCTTATCCATAATTTCCTGGCTCAGATTATAGGCAGGAAATACCGCCATACTATCACCGGAATGAACCCCGGCTCTTTCAATATGCTGCATTATGCCGGGAATTAGTACTTCCTTACCGTCACAAACGGCATCAACCTCTATTTCACGTCCCAGCAGGTATTTATCTACTAATACCGGATGTTCACGATTAACTTTTACCGCGGTTTCCATATAACCTTTTAACTCATCCTGGTTATAGACTATTTCCATCGCCCGGCCCCCTAAAACATAGGAAGGCCTCACCAGTACCGGATAACCTATATGCTCGGCAGCCTTTACCGCCTCGGCGCTGGAATAGACACTTTTGCCTAAAGGACGGGGAATACCAAGTTTCCCTAACATATGGTCAAAACGGTCCCGGTCTTCCGCCCGGTCAATACTTTCATTGGAACTGCCCAGGATTTTAATGCCCCGCTTATCTAAAGGGTTAGCCAAATTAATGGCCGTTTGGCCTCCAAACTGGACAATGATCCCTTCCGGCTTTTCTTCCTCAATAATATTCATAACATCTTCGTATATCAAAGGCTCGAAATAAAGCCGGTCTGATATATCAAAATCGGTACTTACCGTTTCCGGGTTATTATTGACTATAATAGCCTTTTTACCGGCTTCCCGCAGTGCCCATACACAATGGACGGAACAGTAGTCAAATTCTACCCCCTGCCCGATTCTTATAGGGCCTGATCCTATTACCAATACCTTGCTGGCATTAGGGTCGTGTAAAGCTTCATTCTCATCCTCATAGCAAGAATAAAAATAAGGGGTAACCGCATCAAACTCTGCGGCACAAGTATCGACTAATTTATAAGTAGGAATTATATCAGCCTCTTTACGCCGGGCCCGCAGTTCATCTTCTTTAATACCCATAAGTTCAGCTAATTCTTGATCGGAAAACCCTAATTTTTTAGCTTCCCTTAATATCTCGTCATCCAGGTCAGCTTTAGTAAGCTTAAAAGCAAAATCTATGATATTCTTGATTTTTTTAAGAAAATATTTATCTATTTTAGTAATATCATATATTTCATCAATTAAAAAACCCCGGGAAAAAGCTTCCGCTATAATAAACATTCTTTCGTCATCAGCTATTTTTAAGCGGTTTCTTAATTCCTCGTCCTCTGCCTTAACTAACTCAGGTAAACGCAGTCCGGTTAAGCCTATTTCCAGAGAGCGGATTGATTTAAGAAAAGCAGCCTCAAAGCTTCTATCTATAGCCATTACTTCTCCGGTAGCCTTCATTTGGGTTCCTAAGCGCCTATCCCCGAAAACGAATTTATCAAAAGGCCAGCGGGGTACTTTTAAAACTACATAATCTATAGCCGGCTCAAAACAGGCGGTCGTCTTGCCGGTTACCGTATTAGGTATCTCATCTAAGGTATAGCCCAGAGCAATTTTGGCCGTAACTTTGGCTATAGGATAACCGGTAGCCTTGGAAGCTAAAGCGCTGGAACGGCTAACCCGGGGATTAACTTCGATAACATAATACTTTTTACTAAAAGGGTCTAGGGCTAATTGCACATTACAGCCCCCGACTATTTTGAGGTGGCGAATAATCTGTAAAGAAGCAGCCCTGAGCATCTGGTATTCTTCATCAGTTAAAGTTTGGGCCGGGGCCACCACAATACTATCTCCGGTATGAATTCCTACCGGGTCGATATTTTCCATACTGCAAATAGTTATACAATTATCATTGGCATCCCGCATAACCTCAAATTCAATTTCTTTAAAACCGGCTACACTGCGCTCGATTAAAACCTGTTTAATGGGACTGCTTTTCAGCCCTTTAGCAGCTATATCTGTTAACTCTTCTTCAGTAACCGCATTGCCGCCGCCGGTGCCTCCCAAAGTATAGGCAGGTCTGACAATAACCGGATAACCTATCTCATTAGCAAACTCTACAGCTTCGTCCACCGAATGAACTATAGCACTTTCCGGAATCGGCTGACCTAATTCCTGCATAGTTAACTTAAATAATTCCCGGTCTTCCGCCCTCATAATAGCATCTAGCGGCATTCCTAAAAGGGGTACTCCCGTTTCCGCTAAAACCCCGGCTTTATCTAAAGCTAGAGCCATGTTAAGCCCTACTTGACCACCTAGATTAGCTAAGATTCCGGCCGGCTTTTCTTTTAAGAGTATTTTACGCACCGTTTCTACTGTGATAGGCTCAAAATATACTTTATCAGCCATATCAGCATCAGTCATTATGGTAGCCGGATTAGTATTTAATAAAATAACTTCAATACCTTCTTCTTTTAAAGCTTGGCAAGCTTGAGTTCCGGCATAGTCAAATTCGGCGGCTTGCCCTATTATAATGGGGCCTGATCCAATTACTAAAACTTTATTTAGTCCCTCTTTAAGCGGCATCTTATTTCCTCCATCCTAAAATCTGACCTATTAATTGCAGTTAGCTAAGAAATTATCGTAAAAAAATCCGGTATCACTGTAACCCGGATAGCCTTCAGGATCAAATTGTACCGAGAAAACCGGATAAGATTTATGTTTTATACCTTCAATAGTATTGTCATTAAGGTTACGCATGGTAACTTCCATGTCCGTATTGGTAAGGGAATCTTCCTCGATACTGAAACCATGGTTTTGGGTAGTAATATATATTCGCTTATTTTCCAAATACCGGACCGGCTGATTGGAACCCCGATGGCCAAAAGCCAGCTTATGAGTTTTAGCTCCTAAAGATAAGGCTAAAATCTGGTGGCCTAATCCTATCCCAAAAATCGGCTTTTTACCTACTAACTCCCGGCAAGATTCTATCGCATAAGGAACCGCTTCCGGGTCCCCCGGTCCATCAGAGATGAAAATTCCATCAGGGTTAAGTCGTAGTATCTCTTCAGAGCTGGTATTAGCCGGTACCGCAATAACTTCACAATTTCTTCTGATCAGGGATTCAATTACCCCTTTCTTAGTACCTAAATCCAGCATTACTATTCTAAGCTGGCCTTGCCCAAACTTCATAAAATTTCTCCGGGTAACAAATTGGACCACATCACCTTTTAAGCTTTGGGCAGCCTTCTTAGCCCTCCCCACCAGCCATTCCATATTATCTAAGCTGTCAGTTATAACTCCGCCCATTATACCTTCATTTCTAATGACTCTAGTCAAGGCCCTGGTATCAACTTCAGTCAAGACCGCAATCTCACTCTTATTTAAAAAGCTAATTAAATCAACTTCCATTTCGTAATGACTGGGAAAATCGGTGGCTTCCCGTAAAATTAAGCCCTTGACCATGGCCTTATGAGAAGCAAAGCTTTTTTCATTAAAGCCTACATTACCCACTAAAGGATAAGTCATAACTACTATTTGTCCATAGTAAGAAGGGTCAGTAATAACATCCTGGTAGCTAATCATGGCGGTAGAAAAAACTACTTCTCCTTCTGATAATAGGCAATCATTTAAAAGTTTACCGTTAAAAACCCGGCCGTTTTCCAGTACAAGATAGCCTTTCATAATCGACAACTCCTTTAAAAATGTCCTGATTTACATTTCCTCAATTATTTTACCGTCACGGGCCACTATGACACCATTAACCATGGTCAGCACCGGCCAACCGGTAAAAATTTGCCCTTTATAGGGAGTATTTTTTCCTTTGGAATAGAACTCCTTAACCTCCACGGCTTTCTCCAGTTCCGGGTCTATGATAGTAATATCAGCTACACTGCCTACTTCCAAGCTGCCCTTATCTATATTAATAATTTGGGCCGGGTTGATAGTAAACAGGCTAATCATTTTATCTAAATCCAGCTTTTTATCTTTGACTAAACTCATTACTACCGGAACAGCAGTCTCTAACCCGGAAATACCGAATTGTGCTAACTCATACTCACAATCCTTACTTTCATAATGATGGGGAGCATGGTCGGTAGCAATACAGTCTATAGTTCCATCTATTAATCCGGCTATTAAAGCTTCCACATCCTCTTGTGACCTTAACGGCGGATTAACTTTAGTATCAGCATCATAAGTTCCTACTATTTCATCAGTTAAAGTTAAATGATGGGGAGTAACTTCACAGGTAATATTTATTCCCTCACTTTTGGCTCTTCTAATCAGTTCTACCGAGCCTTTAGTTGATATATGGCAAATATGAATATGGGCTCCGGTAAGCTTAGCTAGAAGAATATCCCGCCCTATCATGATTTCTTCGGCGGCGGCCGGTATCCCCTTCAGACCGTAATAAGTCGAATAATACCCTTCATTCATCTGTCCCCCTTGGGCCAGACTTAATTCTTCACAATGGGACATCACCGGTATATCAAACATTTTGGCATATTCCATAGCATTTCTCATTATATCGGCTTTAACTACCGGTTTACCGTCATCAGATATAGCTATACAGCCGGCGGCTAACAAGTTGGCTATTTCGCTTAATTCATTCCCCTGCTGTTTTTTGGAGATGGCCCCTATAGGGAGTACATTGACTACTCCTGATTTAAGGGCTCTTTCTTTTATAAAATTAGCTACCGAGGCATTGTCTACTACCGGATTGGTATTAGGCATACAACAAACCGTAGTAAAACCGCCGGCAGCGGCTGCCCGGGTACCGGTGGCTATATCTTCCTTATATTCAAAACCAGGTTCCCTTAAATGCACATGTATATCTATAAAACCGGGAGCCACTATTTTCTGGCTAGCATCTATATTTATGCAATCATTTGCATAAATATTCTGAGCTATCTCTAATATTTTACCATTTTCAATCAAGATGTCCATAACTTTATCTAAATTATTGGCCGGGTCTATAACTCTCCCATTTTTTATAAGTATTTTCATCTTAGTTACCCCCCATCATCAAGAATAGTATTGCCATCCTAACCGCTACCCCATTAGTAACCTGCTCTTCAATAACGGAATTGACCGAATCGGCTACGGTACTGGATATTTCTACTCCCCGGTTCATGGGACCCGGATGCAGGATTAAAACATCTTCTTGGGCCATTTTTAAGTGGTCAGGGCCAATCATATAAAGGTTGGCATATTCATCTAAAGAGGGAAATAATCCATTATGCTGTCTTTCCTTTTGAATGCGCAGGATATTAATCACATCTACTCCATTTAAAGCTTCGTACAGGCTGTAATAACTTTTAACCCCCAGTTTTTCCACTTCCGGGGGAATTAAAGTGGAAGGGCCTACTACCCGCACTTCACAGCCGTATTTAGTCAAGCCATAAATATTGGACCGGGCCACCCGGCTATGGAGTATATCACCGACAATAGCTACTTTTAGATTTTCTAAAGTACCTTTCTTTTCCCTGATGCTAAATAAATCTAATAAAGCCTGGGTAGGGTGCTCATTAGCCCCGTCTCCGGCATTAATAACCCTCATATTAGTATTGCGGCCTACATAGTGGGCAGAACCGCTCATAGAGTGTCGCATAGCTATAACATCAAAACCCATCATCTCTATAGTTCTTATAGTATCTTTTAAGCTTTCTCCCTTTTGTACACTGCTGGTGGCTACATTTAGATTCACCGTATCAGCACTGAGGTATTTACCCGCAATTTCAAAAGAAGTCCGGGTCCGGGTACTGTTTTCATAAAAAACCGTAGCCAAGGCTTTGCCCCGCAGGGTGGGAACCTTCTTAATATCTCTTTTGATTACATCCTTCATGGGTATCGTAGTATCTAAAATGAGGTCAATTTCTTCTTTTTTTAATTCCTTTATGCCCAGTAAATCTTTAGCATTTAGTTTCATTTATAGAGCCTCCTCTCCAAAATAAAAAAACCTTTCTAACCAGACCGGCAAGAAAGGTAATTCTTATCTATCACCTTGATTCCCTTGCCAGCCTCTCGGGACCGAATTAAAGGGATATTTTTTATTCGTTTAGAACTTCCTCAATCATCACTTCGTCTTTACCATCTATTTCCAAAACCCTTACCGTAATAACTTCCTGTTTGGAGGTAGGGGTATTTTTTCCGATATAATCGGCTTTTATAGGCAATTCCCGGTGGCCCCGGTCTACTAATACTGCTAATTGAATACACTGGGGTCTGCCTAAATCAATTATGGCATCCAGAGCTGCCCTAACCGTTCTGCCCGTATAAAGCACATCATCTACTAATACCACTATCTTATCGCTAATATCAAAGTCAACCTCGGTTCTGTGCACTTGCGGCTGGGGTCCAAGGGCAGTAAGGTCATCCCGGTATAAGGTAATATCTAATATACCCACCGGTATATCGGTTCCCTCTATTTCCTTAATCCGTTCCCCGAGCCGGTAAGCTAAAGGACCTCCCCGGCGGCGAATACCGATTAGGACTACATTCTGGGTACCCTTATTTTTTTCAATGATTTCATGGGCTATGCGGGTTAAGGCTCTTTTCATGGCCATTTCATCCATGATCTGATGTTTTTCCACTAAGCGCATACTTCTTCCTCCTCACCGCAGATGCAGGTAATTAGAAAAACTTGGCTTGCGTCAAGTCCTAAGACGCAGGCAAAAGACCTGGTTTTTCTTATACTATCAACCTTAAACTTATAATACTTTCCGATAGTATAAAAAAGCCTGCTCTTGGCGTGAAGCCAAGGCAGGCATAATCATCCCGTTCTTCCTTGCTAGCCTCACAGGGCCAACTTAAAGGTTCTTAATTGATTCTAATCAAATGATTTATGCATGTCAATAAAAAAATCCGGTGAATAAAATCATAATCTTCTACCTATCAACAAGTCTCTACAACAGCCATTTATAATTGCGGGTGCCGTAAATGA
>JAEWZB010000007.1 GCA_023395515.1 Bacillota bacterium | reverse complement strand
TCTCTTGGCGTACCATGTCCATACTCCTTAAAGCTGTTAGTATTTTACATTTTATCGTTAAACTGTACTTTTTACAACGATAGTACTCTCTTTATGTGGTTGAAAAGCTAAATCCTGATTATCTTTTTAGTGGAACAGCATTTCATTTTCTCCTTCGCAATCCATTAGGAAAATATATACGGGTGATATCAGTATCTGGCTCCATCCAAGATTGCTTATGTTTTTCTTATTTACACAATTTTATGGACTCAACTGGCCAAACGCATATCTTGCTTGCTCACTCCCTTTTTCCCCCAGCGGTTATGCCATCATACTTTTTTAGCAATAATGGAATTTACCGCATGCTGATGTGGATTATTTCCCGACTTACAATCAACGATTTGCTCCTCACAATAGATAATCTGCCAATCATAATAATAACTCGCCAAGTCACCTGACCTATAAAAGAACTCATTTTTCTGCCAATCAGGAGCTAATGTAATAAACGGTTTTTCTACAAAAACAAGATGCGTATTAATGCCGCCCACACAGGTATGCTTTTTATAGTTCTCAAAATGCTTCCGCCGTTTTTCCATCGGTAAAAACTGCAACGTTCCCATAGAATAAATAATGTCATAATTATTATCCATTTCATAATCGATCATATTTGCATGCAGGGCATGAATAGGCAATCCCTTCGCCTGACTATATTGCTTGATTTTCTCTATCCCCGGCACAGAAATTTCTAATGCATCGACAATCAAACCGCATTGGGCAAAATAAATCGCATCCCTTCCTTCGCCACTGCCAATGTCCAGTAAACGATGGCCGGATTCTATTGGATCAAACATGGTCATAGTCATCTCCGCCAGCGCTGAAGGCTCTAATCCCCAATAATATTCCTCTTGATTGTACTCTGCGTCGTAAGGACTTTTTTTCATCTCCGGTTCTTCTCCGGTAAGCAACCGGTCAATGGATGTTTTCAATATCCGCGCTAATGCGGGTAACAAGCTTGTATCCGGTAATGCATTGCCCTTTTCCCATTTCGAGACTGCCTGCCCGGTTATATGGAGAATTTCGGCCAACTCCTCCTGAGTATATCCATTTTCTTTGCGTAGCAATGCAATGCGCTTTCCGATTTTCTTATTATTTATCATTGTAATCCCCTTATTCCACATGACTGATGTTAATAATTAAATTATATTCGGAAGTGCTTTTCGATACTATCGAATATGCGTTGTATATATACCTGAAAAATCAACCAATGGTTGATTTTAAACAACGGTGCAGCGAGGATTCCTAGGCGGTTGTTAGAAGGATCAAGCTTTTTGATTTAAGTACTCTAACTACAATGTACCAGAACTTTTTTAACTACTGACAAAATTAATCCATTTCTCATATATTACAGTATTGGACCGTAGAAGAGAGATATTTTAAGGAGGGGAACAATATTGTTACTACCTGAGAGAAAAAGGCCTAGAAAACATCTGCCTAAACCTAAACGAAAAGAGTTGGAATATTTAAAACCAATCAGAGTTGAAGTTATCAACAATATGCAACCATTCCAGGGGTTCCCATTTACACCGCCTCCCCAGGCAGTTAATTGGGAGATAAGTAATGTCACCACTCAGGGGCAGGAAGAAATCCAAACTAATGTTGATGTCATAACCAATGTATTAACCGACCTTAAGACTGATGTAAACGTCATAACCAGCGTACAAACGCAAATCCAGAACCAGATTGATGTCATAACCAACGTGCAGACGCAAATTCAGAATCAGGTTGATGTTATCACCAATGTCCTAACCGAGGTCAAGTTGCAGTTGGATGAAATTGCTGCCCAGCTTAACAACCATTGTAATGACCTCAACAAGAATCAGGAGAAAACTGCATCTATGAAAAAGTCGGGTAATAATGCCGTAGATGAACTGGAAGCACTGGCCGAATCCATAAAACACCTGTGCAACCAAGAGCATTAAAGTCTGGTTAATACCTATTTCCAGACTACTGCTATAGACAACAGTAATTTATCGAATGGTTAAACGTTTGAATATAGCCGGGTCTCGAATAACAATGGTGGTGAGGTCTCCTTCATATTGTGGGTAATTTAATGGGGGAATTGAAAATAGACTATGGTGATTGTTTAAGTAATCAACCCAGACTATCAGAATTTTACGGTAGAGATGGTATTGATCTACTGGCCAGGCTTATATATTCAGAAGCCAGAGGCGAAGGATATATTGGTAAACAAGGTGTTTGCTGGGTGGTAAAAAATCGTATGGCCGCGAATATACCTGAATTTGGAGGAGATACCTTTTCAGGAGTAATATTATCAGGTGCTTTTGAGGGAATGTATGAATATGCTGCCCGTTGCCCTAATACTAATGAGCATGGATGGACTTCCAGCTTATATATTGCGCAAAACCATGCTACTCAGCCTAACCCCATCGGAACTTGCCTATGGTTCAATACCAATGCCTATTATAATAAGAATTCCAGAATAAACGCTGGTATAGAACAATATAATGGCTTCACCATTGGTTGGCAGGAGGTAGTCGAAAAGGTTATTATCGGTAACCATACTTTTTTCAGAGTTGCCGGCTATTAATATTTAATTTTACCGGCAACTTTATCTGTTTTACTGTACTGCTGACATTACACCTGACTGTATATCATATACCATCACATAGCTTTCCTGTCCTTTAGGAGTGCAGGTCAACAACAGCTCGTTATCATCAGCCCACTCACGCGCCTCCAACCTGGTGTCTGTTTTTCCATCAGGTGCAGCTAAAGTTATCGCCGTCATAGCAGCAGTATCAAGCAGCATGGTTTGCAGCCCACTATTTTGGGCCCGGCCGATTTCATGGCTGAAGGCAAAATACCTGCCATCCTTCGACCAAGCACTTCCTCCGCTGATGCAAAGTCCGTCAGCTTGCCATAAAACCTCACCGGTTTTATAATCATATAGCTCGATTCTATCCAGCTTATGCATCCCCCAGCCCGAAATATCAGTAATGGAAGGGCCGAAAATCACCAGGCGCCAATCCTCATTAGGATAGTACATCGTTTTAAGGTTGGAGCGAGCTACCCGCACTCCATCTACTTGCCACTGCCCGTCTATTTTGTTCATTCCAATTTGTAATCCGTAATAATAACCACAAGGCACAATGGCAACATATTGTCCTTCCGGCGGCTTTCCATCACTAAGCATGTAAGGATAAGCATCAGTTAAATAAAAATCATCTACAGTCCGCACTATAGGAATGGTAAAATTTACATTCTGCGGCAAATTGGGGTCAAACTTCTTCTCTAAAGGAATATTTCCTTCCCGATAGAGAGACGCCATAGCCTTTACCGGCTCTAAAATTTCTCTCTGGTCAAGTTCCTCTGGATAAGGACGGGTAATCCCGCAAATATCCAGCATAAACTCATACTCGGTTTCCGGTAATATGCAAACTACCCCGTCAGGACGCTGGATATAAGCTTTACCTTCAATTTCACCAGCAATATAGCCATTGACCAGCTCTCCCTGAAAGGTCAAGGTTCGGTATAGTGAGGATAGCGCGTTTTGCTCTATATCAGGGGCAATATCAACCTGCATCAGTGCTTTCGCCAGATGCATAAAGCTTTGCAAATCAGTAGCAGCACATTCAGTAGGCTCGGCACTTAAAGTTCCTTTAACAGGGTAAATATATATAACATCTTGCTCGCTTAAACCGAGTGCGTACAAATCATTTGAATTATACAAGCGTACATGCTGCCCGGAATCACAGCCCCCCAACGTCAAAGCCCACAAAAAGACTGCCACCCCCACTAACACCACCATATTTTTGCCTTTGGCACCCATTGAGTACAGCCTTTCCATTTTGCTTCTCCTTCCTGTTGAATACTCTTCATCCGCTTTAGCAAAAAATGAAAATATATTTGCTGCCATCCCCATCAACATTACGTAGCTTTAATTCCCAGAGCTTGACTTAAGCTTATTTTCCTAATAGCAGAAATATGTCTTAGTCTATCGAATTCTAATAGACTAGGTATAATGACAAGGACTAAGGAAGTCAGCATGACAATTTTTTAACAAAAATTCTTATGTCTCCCCATACAATATTTCACAGAATATATATTACCTATTTTAATTTATAATTTCAGATTCGCTATAAAAATTCTATATTCCTTCCTTTTATTGGGTTTGACGGTGAAAGAATGATTGCTTATCAGGATGTAAAAACTAGCGAGGCCGAGCAGAATTTCATCAGATTATTAAACCGGCTGGAAAAGTGATAGAAGATTTATAACACAAATCCCAAACCAAGTTGATGTCATCACTAATGTTCTAACCGAATTCAAGGCGCAGTTGGATGAAATTGCTTCCCAGCCATACTAATTAACTCTACAAGAGTCAAGATAAAACTGCTTCCACAAAAAAAGCCGGGCAATAATGCCATAGATGGACTGGAAGCACTGGCCGAATCCATAAAAGACCTGTGGAACCAAGAGCATTAAAGTCCGGTTAGTATCTATTTCCAGGCAACTGCTACAGACAACAGTAATTTATTGAACGGTTATAGCCGGGGCTTTGGTTGACCATGCGGTTGAGGGCAGTAAAAATATTTAGCAGTTTAGAATGATAATATATATGATTACACCATTAACCCGATTTTTATGAAGCAGGGGGCTTGCCATTTGCGGGCAGCCTCCTGCTTAACCTTTTACTCAAAGACTGGGGACTAATTTGTTCATACGAACTAATTTCATAGCAAGCTATTTCAGTATGTTACCGTGGAAGAGTATAACGACTTGCTTTCCAACAGAGTGCCGGAAGCGTTATAAATATTAGCAGTAGCGCATACTCGATAGGTACCGTGGACCACATAATAATTCTCTTCTATTTTGGCAAGGGAGATTCCGGTGGCTGATGCGGACCATGACTTGATGGTGCTGCCATTGGATTTTTGTAATTTGACGATTAGAATGGTCGTGTGCGAACTGTCATAAGCTGAAGCAAGTCCTGCACAGGTGGCCATCCCCGACGAGTTAATCGAAAGGCCCGGAGTTAACAGTGAAATATAGGTGTATTGAGGCGTTATTATGCCTTGCACCCCTGCGTTTTTGGTGCCATCAGAGGCATAAGCCGGGACTGCGGCCAAAATAACCATAAGAACAAAAATTCCCATACAGATAAATCTTTTCATAAACAAAAACCCCCTTAAAATATCTTCAATAGTAAAGACAACCAAGAAGGTTTTTTGCAACAAAACTTCCCTGTTTTTTTAAAACATTTTTTTAATCTGTATATTTCACTCCCTCGGCCATCTTTATGGCCAATTCTTCATCTATCTCTCCCCTAATCATGAATATGCGGTCATTCATGGCCCAAATAACCGTGGACAGAGAGTTTTTCACTACAAGCGTCCCCTCATAACCGCTGATACTGACTGCTTTAACGATAGAAGCGTTTTCCGTATCCAGTGCAGGCTTTGTATCTTTGTTTAACTCTGTATAAGTAATAAACGAACCTTGTAGATTCTTAAATTCAATTGTTTTTAAAAGTTTACCATCGGAAATAGAGCTGACTTCATATCCATCCGGTATATTGGTCGGCACATACGCTTGATGCCAGTCGATAGTTGTATTGTCAACTTTCGAACCACTACTGCTGTCTTTCAATTGAAAAGACGTATATTCCTGCTGAATATCCACGAGGAAATTCAGCACCCTGACCCGAACCGCCTGCACAGTCATCACGGTAGTGCCTAAAATAAGCAACACGATCAGCATGGCTATCGCCGCTTTGTTTAAGACCTGCCAAGCGCGTATCCTTCTGGCATAAGCCTTTGTTTTTTTAAAATGGGCATTCACTTGCCTACTGAATTTTTGAACTTCCTGCTGGGAAGGCTGAAACTCCGGATCGTTTCTTAGCTTTTCTGCTTCCTCCAGGAAAAGTTGGCCTTCTTTCGCCGCAACGTCATGCATAACCAATCTGAATAGACTGTCTTCATATTCCTCATACAGTTTTTTACGGACTTGCTCCCGGTTATTATTTGGCATGCTGATTCATCCCCTTCTCCATGAGCTTTTTGGCTTCTCGCCGGGCTCGGGTCAGATACTGACGGACACTGGCCGGGGCGATGTTCAAAATATCCGCGATCTCCCGGTCATGCAATTCCAAGATGTACTTGAAATACAATAGTTCTTTATACTTTTCCGGAAGCTCTAATATGGCGTTCCTCAACTCGCTTATTTCTTCCTGATGTATAATCCTCTCCTCCATTATGTTGTCTGTCAGATCGGGAATCCCTTCCGCCAAATCTGTATCTTCTCCAAAATACAGGTACTTTTGTTGCACATCTCGGTGTTTTATGAAATTGATAGCCACATTCCTGGAAGTATAGACAACATAGACAGCCAAACTGCAACTTTCCAGCGTGCGAATTACAGAAACTTTTTCAATAAGCCTTATAAAGGTATCATTGGCCAAATCCTCCGCATGCTCCGCATCGCGGGTAATATTGTAAACGGTCTTGCGCACCAGAGCGTAATAATCTCTATACAAATTCAGCATAAATGCCTTATCGTCATCACTTTCCAGGGCGGTGATCATCATAATGAGCATTTATCATCACATCCTTTGTAATGATTATACAGGTATTCAAATGAGAATTGGCGACAAAAAATGAATAAAATCCCAATTTTTTTTTAAGTGGTGCCTGATAAAAAAGTTTTTTTAAAAATTAATGTTGCAAAAATGATTTTTAGTTGTCTTTATAGATAAGAAATCTTTTGAAGGAAAATATTGCATATCTCTGCAGTATAAGTTGGACGAGAAGTGCTAACCTCCCCCTCCCAGCAAGTTATTATTCATATTTAAAGTTAACCTTTAAGGTTGATTATAAAATTAATTGAAAGAAGGTGATGCATTTTGATTGTTTAACAAATTCCGTAATGTGTTGAAATAATTTTTAATAAGGAATGAATTGTATTTTAAAAAGATCGTTAAAAAGTAAAATTGCAGTATTTAACAAGTAAGAATGTAAGTGCTTATTTATTTTATGTCTCACTTGCTCAAAGAGAGAATGGAGGTTATTATGAAATTAAAAAAATCAATGACAATTCTATTAGCAATTCTGTGTATATTTATATTTTCGAGTTTAGCATATGCTACAAATTATTATCTAGATACATCTGGTAATATTGATGCATATGGATATGGAGCTGATTGGTATGGTCAACACAAAGCAATAGAATCTTCAAATGGATATTTTTCTGATATTACTGGTGTTAAAGCTCGATGCAAAGTATATAGAAACGGAATTTTAATTACAGATACTTCTAACTCAGATACTACTAGTCCCTATAGTGCACGCGTAAGTGGGTCAGAATCAAGCAGCAGTTCTTCTAATAGCTGGAAGGCAACTGTTATGACCTATTATAAAACAGGTAGTGCTACATCCTACACCTATGGTGGTACAATTTCATATACCGATAGTAATTAAAGGAGGACTTTAGATGTTTAAAAATATAAAAAAATATTTACTAATCTCGATGGTTGTTATGTTATTAATAGGAGCTGTGAGTTCATATTCTTATGCTAAATCAGTAAACCTCATGAAAGCAAAGACAGATATTAGGTTAAACGATGCAAAACAAGATCTTCTTAAAACATTTACACAATTTAACATAGACAACGATTTTACATCAGTTAAATTTTATGATGGTGAAAAAATTGATCATGATATAGCACAAGAATTTGCTAATCTTGATCAAACTCCACTCGGTTCTACAGAACCACTTTTCTTTTTAAAAAATGATTCTTCTGTATTAATAATGTTGTATAAGGAAAGTGATGGAACAAATGTAATGAAATATGCTGAGAAAACTAATGATGGATGGAAAGAAAGTGAGAGCAAAAAACCCGGAAAGTCGATTCTTAGTTTCGATGAAATAGAGGTAGATAAAGATTATGAATAATCTTAGTGTTAATAGAATAACCATCCAAGATTTTGATAATATCTTTATTGTGCATAAATAGGGGAATGCGTAAATGCCCCCAATACCTGCTACGGCTCTATACGGTGAAGCGGCGATTAGGATTCGCCGCTTTCCGTTTCACCAGTTTGCCCCAATGGTATACTCGGAATGTTGAGGACAAAATCCTCATCGTGGCTGTTAAGCCGCGAATCGGTCCGCTAAAAAAGGTCCGTCAATGCTAAAATGTAAACACTATGTTTAAATAAAAAGAGGATTACTTTTTGATGCAATCCTTTCTAAGCTATGCAAAACTACCCCAGAAATACCAAAAAGCCCAGCATACTAGGCTTTTCTTATATCAATGATTAGGTTTTTATATGGTGTCGGAGGCGGGACTTGAACCCGCACACCTTTCGGCATACGCCCCTCAAACGTACGTGTCTGCCCATTCCACCACTCCGACACATATATGGCATTATATTTATCATATAATCCCGACAACAGGTATTATACAACAGTAAATCAAGCTGTGTCAATCGCAAGTGCGAAAGCTTTACTATACCTTATTCTTAGCGGGAGCATCGGGAACAGTATTTTTTTCGTCTATGGTCGGCTTTAAGAGTTCTATTTCATGCCAATTTAACATGCCCATGCAGTTGACATAAAGTGCATTAACCTCTTTGCCGATCATTTTATTGGCTTGCTTTTGGAATAGCCACAAAGCCGGGGCATCATCTACGATTATTTCTTCCGCTCGTTTTAATAGCTTCAATCTTTCTTGTTGGCTTTTCGTTTCGGCCCGGGCTGCATCTAATATTTTATCTACTTGGGGATTATGATAACCGGAGTAATTGCTAATCCCAATTTTAGAACTATGATATAAGCTGTAAAGAAAGCTGTCCGCATCAGGATAATCTGCATACCAGCCTAACCGGAAACAGCTTACGTCAAGTTGGCTTAACTGCTTTTTATAATAATCCCAGTCCATAGGTTGTACTTGAACTTGCATGCCTAATTCCATTAGCTGCCCGGCTACGGCTTCAGCCACCATTTTATGACCTTCATCATTATTATAAGTTATAACAATGGGCTTTAAGCCTTCTCCCATAGGATATTCGGCTTCTTCCAGTAATTCCTTGGCCTTTTGGGGATCATAGGTATAACCTCGCATTTCGGAATTATAGCCATTGATACCTACCGGCAATACTGCTTTAAGAGGCCGGTAAGCTCCTCCCAGTACATCTTCGGCAATAGCCTTGCGGTCTATGGCATAATTAAAAGCCCGCCTTAATATGTAGTCGCCAGCATAGGGCTCCTTATTGACATTGAATCCCAGAGCATATATTTCCAGCAAGGGCTTTTCAATATAGTAAGGCTTATATTTATCACTATTTTTTATGTTTTTAATCTCTTTAAAGGGTACTGCATCCAGGTAATCAAGCTTATTATTTTGATAATCTCCAAAAGCCTCCAGCCCATCCTTATAGCATCTAATATTGATAGCAGCCAAGCGGGGTTTGCCTAAATGATATTTTTCATTTCTCAGTAAAATCATCTGGTCGGGTTCTTTCTTTTCCTTAAAAATAAAGGCTCCGGTTCCCGGGGCTACTTCAACTTTATCTTCAGTATCATAAACCCAGAAGGTAGGATTAGTCAGCATGGCTATAAAGCTGGAATTAGCTTGGTCGAATACTATTTTAATGGTACTTTTATCTACTACTTGGATACCGGTAATATCGGCCTTTTTCCCTTCCAAACGCTCACTGCTTCCGTTAATGGACATAAATAAACTAATATTAGCCCAATCTTTAGTAGTGGAAAAGTTATTTTCCCAGGAAGCCTTAACATCTTGGGCAGTTAGTGGTTTACCATTATGAAATTTGACATTACTCTTCAGAGTCAAGGTTAAGCTCTTCCCGTCCGGGGCGTATTTCCAGCTTTTAGCTAAAGCCGGCCTAATAATCTTTTCGGTTTCATCGTATACTACCAGCCCCTCATACAGAGCCGAAGCAACTAACCTTTCTTCATGGTTACTTACTAAAGCTGGTTCCAAGTTCTCTACCGCACCTACCAATCCTATATTAAAAGGCCTGGTATCTAGACTAGCCGTATAACTAGCCAGATTTTTAGTATATATAATACCGCCTACCAGCACCATAAGTCCTATTAAGGAACCAAGTAATGCCATTCTTTTAAATTTCACATACAAAATAATGCCCTCCTTAACTTGGACTAGTCTTAAGGACATTATATTAGACAATTAGTCATTGTATTCCTTTATTTACTTTTTATTACATACCACTTTACCATTTCAACTTAGCTGCTTACGTTCTGCCAGGTAGACGATAGTATAAAAAAATCCCCTTTCCAAGGGGATTCAGGTCAGGAATATATAGCTCGGTAGGCTTCATAATTTTTAAGCACGTTTCTTACATACTCTCTAGTTTCTGCAAAAGGAATTTTTTCTAATTCTTCAGGATTTCCATCCCAAATATTTTCCTCTATCCAACTACCTACTTTTCCACGCCCTGCATTATAGGCAGCTACTGCTAAAGGGAGCTCCTGATATTCTTGCATTAGATTAGCTATATACCAACTGCCAAACTTAATATTAATCTCAGGGTCATGTAGTTCTTCCAGTTTAAAATCTTCTATATTATTCTGCTGAGCAATCCATTCTGCGGTTTCCGGCATAATCTGCATAAGACCCCGGGCTCCCACTGGTGACTCGGCTGTAGTTTGGTATTTGCTTTCCGCTCTTATTATGGCAAAAACTAGATAGGGATCAATTTTATGTTCCTGAGCTGTGGCAAAAACTAAATCCCGGTGCGGCTGGGGATAAAAAATAGTAATCCATTGAGGAAAGGTTAATACTATAGCGAGAAATAATAAAATAGTCAGCCAAACAACTGCAGATAACCTATTTTTTTTTCGATTTTTCATGAAATACCCCCAGATAAGGTGTCATTATTACTATCTTATTTAGGAATTATTATTTATTTCGTTGTAATATTTGGTGGCTATCTCTAATGTTTCCTCTTTGGTTTTACGGTTGTCAATTACAAAGTCAGCCTTTTTAGCCTTTTCATCCAAATCCATCTGGGAGTCTATCCGTTTAATAGCAGCCTCGCGGCTAATATTATCTCTGGCCATCAGTCGCATAATTTGGATTTCACGATCTACCCATACTACTATTACCAGATCACATAGCCTTTCTAAGTGGGTTTCATAAAGCAAAGGAACTTCCATAATTACTATAGCATCAGGATTATTAGTTTTAATACATTGTAATTCATCTTTAAATCTTTCCATTACCCGGGGATGGGTTATTTTGTTTAAATCATCTAAGAGCTCGGGATTACCGAAAACCATATCTCCTAACATTTCCCGATTTATAGTAGAATCGCTATTTAAGATGTTAGCACCAAAACGAGTTATAACATCTCGCCAAGCCGGATTGCCCGGCTCTACTATCTGATGGGCTACCTTATCAGCATCTATTATGTACGCCCCCAGCTCTTTAAACACTTGAGATACCGTGCTTTTTCCGCTGGCTATACCTCCCGTCAAACCTATAATTTTCATAAAAACCACCCATCTTTATATATATTTTAATAGACCAATGGCTATAAAAATTAGACCGGGGATTAGTGTCGATACCATTTTAAGTCTGGAATTGGTCATAACACTTCCTAGAAAAAGACCACTATTAACTAGTATAAATTTTAACATACCTACAGTTAGAGCAGTAAGCAAAATATTAAAACCTGACATAGCCAGACCAATTCCTGCCCCTAGAGCATCTAAAGCTAGAGCTAAACCTAAAAAAAATGCTTCCTTAGTACTTATCACTCCTGAAGAATCAAAATCTGCGCTAGCAGGCTCTTTTAATATCTGCACTATTATTCCCAGTGAACGTATATTCAAACTTACAAGCGGCTTTTCTTCATCGGTGGCCAGGCTTTCAATCTTGCCCTTAAAAGCTCCCAGCAGGAAATAAACACCTATAACTATCAGAATTAATGAACCAATAGTAGAAGTCCAGGCTTCAGGAATTAAAGTAGCCAAGCCTTTGCCACATATCATAGATATAGTAACCGCTAAGGATGAGGCTAAGGCAATAACTATTAGGGAAAGAACCGGGATGTGTATCCTTTTCATTCCATATGCAATACCTACCATAAATCCATCTGCACTCACTGCTAAAGCAAACAGCACCGAAGCCAAAATCTCCACAGCCAGCACTCCTATCCTGTAATAATTATATATCTACTATATGGATAGGAATAATAAAGTGTGATTGCGTTTCAGGGGTTACTGCTGGCAGTTACTACAGTAGTGGGTACTGCGACCTCCAATAACTTGACGAATCAATATAGTGTCACAAGCCGGACATTTTTCATTAGTTTTGCCATAGACCTGCAGGAAGTTTTGGAAGTTTCCGGTATTATTATAACCATCCCGAAAATCTCTGAACGTTGTCCCCCGCTCTTTAATACTATTTTTTAAAACGTCCTTGACCGCCTTACATAATCGCTTAGTTTCATCACTAGTCAAAGATCCCGCACTTTTATCCGGTCTGATACCGGCTCTAAACAGGGATTCGTCCGCATAAATGTTACCAATACCAGCAATAAGGTGTTGATCAAGTAACAAAGATTTTATGGCAATCTTACGATTACGGGTAATATCATATAGATACTGGGCAGAAAATTCCGGTGCTAATGGTTCCAGTCCCATATGATCAAACAAAGCGGTTAAATCCTGGGCTAGCCATACTCCCCCAAATCTACGGGCATCCTGATATAATAGCCTATTTTGGTTATCCAGATAAACTATAACATGAACATGAGGCTCTGTTATCTCCTCTTCCGGTTTTATCATATAAAACCGGCCACTCATTCCCAAATGGAAAACCAGATTATAATGCTTTTCCAGCACAAATATTAAAAACTTGCCCCGCCGTTTTACCTCACTTATAGTCTTATTTAATAATTCTTCAGGCTCATAATCTCTAAGCTTTATTATTTCATCCCTGTTAATATCAATATTTATTATCTTAGCCCCGACATTGACCGCCATGCCGGTTCTAATCGTCTCTATTTCTGGTAATTCAGGCAAAGGATACCCTCCTAATCTATAAGTTTTCTAAGGTTAACGGCTTAAGATCATACCAGTTGGCACCGCTTTTAATGGAAACCTCTAGAGGAACTTTAAGACTGATAGCATTTTCCATATTCTTTTTTAAGATTAAACATACTTCCTCTAATTCATGGCGAGGTAATTCTAAAATCAAGTCATCATGGACTTGCAGTAAGATTTTAGCCTTTAGATTGCGTAGTGACAGTTCTTTAAAAACTTTAATCATGGCAATTTTTATAATGTCTGCCGAAGTACCTTGAATAGGAGTATTAAGAGCCATCCGCCGGGCAAAAGATTGTACCATCTTATTTTTAGCATTTAAGTCAGGTAAATATCTTCTCCGTTTCAGAATAGTTTCCACATAACCATGCTTTTGCCCAAATACCACGATATCTTCCATATACTTCTTTACTCCCGGATAACTGTCCAGATACTTACTAATATAACTTTTAGCCTCGGCCCTGCTTACCCTGGTATCCCGGGCTAAGCCAAAATCACTTATTCCATATATAATCCCAAAATTAACGGCTTTAGCCCTGCGCCTTAAGTCTTCATCCACCTCATCTAAGCCTACATGAAATATCTCCGCAGCAGTTCGGGTATGAATATCAATCCCTCTATTAAAGGTATCAATTAAAACCTCATCTTCGCTGATATGGGCTAAGGCTCTTAAATCTATTTGAGAATAGTCGGCAGATACTATGAGATTATTTTCATCTTGGCTGATAAAGGCTTTCCTGATCCGGCGTCCTTCTTCTACTTTTATAGGAATGTTTTGCAGGTTAGGTTCTACACTGGATAATCTGCCCGTAGCAGTTTGGGCCTGTTTAAATATAGTGTGAACCCGTCCGGTATCAGGGTGAATAAGCTCGGTAAAAGCATCTACATAAGTTGATTTCAATTTAGCTAACTGGCGGTAATTTAAAATATGAGCAATAATCTCATGCTCTTCATAAAGTTCTTCCAATACCTCTACCCCGGTAGCATAGCCGGTTTTAGTTTTCTTAACTACTCTTAAGCCTAAATTCTCAAAAAGCACTTGTCCTAACTGTTTAGGTGAATTAATATTAAATTCCGTTTGAGCTAGTTCGTATATATGTTGTTCCGCCTTTTCAATACCTTCTCCCAGTTCTAAGGATATAACCGATAAGGTATCCCTATCCACTTTTACCCCGTAAAACTCCATATAACCTAAAACATTAGATAAGGGCAGTTCTACTTCGTAATACAACTTTTGCAAATCTTCCGAAGTTCCAGCTAAAATATCTGCATGGAGTTGAGGCAGATAATTGGTTTTGCCGGCCAGGTTATTAATAGGCATGTTTAAATTAATAAACTTAGCTATCAAGTCACATAATTCTTCACCGGGAAAGGCCGGGTCATTAACATAAGTTAATAACATCGTATCTCCCGCTAATCCTTGCAATTTTATGCCGTATCTTAATAAGACTACTTGGGCAAATTTGGCATTATGGGTATACTTGCTTATCAATTCTGATTCCAAAGCTATTTTTACCCATTCCAATTGAAAAGTAGTTTTTTCTCCTATCTTTAAGCAATAAACTTTATCTTGTACTTTAAAATAAATAGCTTTTAATTTATTCCACATGGGGTGATGGTAATCACAATCCAACAGAAAAGCAAATTCCTTCGCTGCTTTAATCTCTTCCACTAATTGTCCGGCCGCAGTTTCAGAATCAATGTCTATAGTCGCAATTTCATCTGCTTCTATCTGCTCAGGGGCCAGTTCTTGGTTTTGGTTTTCCAACAAGGATTTTAAAAAGTTATTAAACTCCAATTTTCTATAAAGGGATATTAGTTCATTCTGATCAGGTGGTTTAACTCTAAATTCATCAAGGTTACAATCTAGTGTAATATTTCGCTCAATAGTAGCCAGGGTACGGCTTAAATAAGCTATATCCCTATTTTCCTCCAGCTTCTCCTTAAGCTTCTTACCACTTACTTTATCCAGATTATGATATAGATTCTCCAGGCTGCCATACTCCTTAATCAATTTAATGGCAGTTTTGGCTCCTACACTGGGAACTCCGGGAATATTGTCTGATGCATCACCCATTAAAGCTTTAATTTCTATCATTTGCTCCGGGTTGACTTCCCATTTTTCTAAAACCTTAGCCGGATTATACATTTCAATATCGGTAATACCTTTACGGGTCATCATTACGGATACATGGTCAGATACTAACTGCAAAGCATCACCATCACCGGTGACGATAATCGTTTCTAAACCTTGTTCTTCAGCTCTTTTACTAAAAGTGCCGATAATATCATCGGCTTCATAGCCATCCAGTTCCAGATAATCAATATTCATAGCTTTTAAAACATCACGCAGTAATTGAAATTGACCTCTTAACTCATCAGGGGGGGCCGAACGGTTAGCTTTATATTCAGTATAAATATTAGTACGGAAGGTTTTTCTATCTTTATCAAACGCCACCAGTATGTGGGAAGGGTTTTGCTCCGCAGTAACCCGGTTAAACATAGTTAAAAAACCATAAACTCCATTAGTATATGTTCCTTCACTATTATGCAATAGTGGCAAGGCATAAAACGATCTAAACAAAAGACTATTACCGTCTATAAGCATAAATTTCTCTCTAGACACTACTTCACCTCTTAGATTCCTTTTATACTCTATTATAATAGTATTAACCTCATAATAATATAAAAATACCGACCAATCATGGCCGGTAATAAAAAAGCAGATCTTAATGATCTGCTTTCAGACTGTCAAAAAAGGCCATGTTTCAAATCAAGAAACGTGGCCTTTAAAATTCAAGAGATATATTTAGAGTAAAATAAAGGAGTATCCACAACGAAAGTCAAGATATTCTCTAAAATAAAGAAAAACAGCGGGGTTAGTAAGCCCACATTGCTAGCTTTTTGAGGTTCATAGCAGCAAATTTAAGCTTAACCCAATTCTTTACTTTGGTTAAGCCTTTTAAAAAGGTATATCTCATCGCGTGTTTTTCTTTAGCATCGGCAAAGACTCTCTCAATGGTCTGACTTCGTAAACTGTAGCTCGCCTTGCCAGAAGGGGAATGTCTGTAGTCCTCTGCTTGGTCAATATAATGTTCCCAAATATGCTTGGTTACTACCTTTTGATGGTTCTTACTATTGGTACATTTATTTTGATATTCACAGTTTTTGCATACTGTAGGATTGCTTTTAAATTCACGATAGCCTTCTTTGTTGGTTGTCGTATATGGTAATACTTGATTATTGGGACAGATTACGCAGTTGTAATATTCATCGTAGACATATTCATATGAATAGAAAAAGCCTTTTTTACTCATGGGACGCTTGTAGGGGGTTGATGGGTTGCGCCCATCATCGATAATTTTTTTACATATCCATGGGGTCTTGTATCCGGCATCTACGGCAATAGTTCTTGCTTCGGGGAATCTTTCTACTACGCTATCATAAACTGTATCGAATATTATGCTGTCGTGAGTGTTACCTGGGGTTACTTCACACCCCAGTATGAAATTCCTTTTGTCGCAGGCTACATGAGCTGTATAAGCAAATTCTACCTTATGTTCCCCTTTGTGGAAAAGGCCACATTCAGGGTCAGTGGTAGATACAGTAATTTGCTTTTCACCTTTATCGTCGTTGTCATCATCTCTATCTTTTAATGGCTTCTTGCCATTCTTGATGCGTTCTTGGTTTATCTCTTCTCTCAGTTGCTCATCATAGCAGCGAGCTGTCTTCTGGGCTAATACTTTACGGTTTTTATTTTTATTGGCATTAGCTTTGATATGGGTTGCATCGATAAAAATAGTTCTCGCATCTATATAACCTTTGGCTACTGCTTCTTCTAAAATCCATGCAAATATATTTTCAAATATATCGCTGGGAAAGCGATGGGAAAAGGCATAACTAACTGTTGCAAAATGAGGTATTTTCACATTTAAATCAAATCCTAAGAACCAACGATAGGCAATATTCATATCAATTTCTTTTATGGTTTGCCTTAGTGATTTAATACCAAACAGGTGTTGAATTAATATTATTTTTACTAGTACTACAGGGTCCACTGCAGGTCTTCCGTTATCCTGACAGTATAAATGCTCTACTAAATCATAGATATGATCGAAGTTAACTACTTTATCTATTTTTCTTAATAGATGATCTTGGGGAACCATTCCTTCCAGATCTACTATTTGTAAATTGTTTCTCAAATTTTTAGCTCGTTCCAGCAATTTTATCACCCTGTACTATTTTATCATATTTAACATTAAACCCCTGCTAAATCTCAGATTTAGCAGGGGTTCTTCGACAGTCTGA
>JAEWZB010000049.1 GCA_023395515.1 Bacillota bacterium | reverse complement strand
GTCTAATGGTTATAGTTCTGCTGATTATAAAAAAGTTATTTCCTAACCGTTTTTCACCCAGATTTATTCATATTATTTGGGTATTAATATTAATCCGGTTCTTAATGCCACTAGATATTGCCAATCCTTTAAATTCTGTAAAGATTAATCCGCCCGGCCAATTTTTCCCTTACCAGGTGGCAGAAGAGTTGGAGGGTAATGAGACCAATTTAATCCGGCCAGATGCTGTAGAGACTGATAATACAAACATAACTGACCAAAATAATTGGTCAGGACTGTACTTAAATATGTTTAGCCGGATATGGCTGGGAGGCTTTATATTATTCTTTAGTTTTATGGTATATACGACCATGAGGTTTAAATACCAGACTAGAAAACGTAATCTGGTTGAGGATGCCGAAGTTCTGCTTTTGCTAAAACAAGTGAGCAGCAAGTTAAGGATTACAAGAAATATTCCGGTTTATTGGCATCCTTCCATTAAAAATCCCGGTATTGTAGGGGTTATTAAGCCTTGTATTTATTTACCGGAGGATATTTTTACCCAGATTAACTTAGAGCAATTAGAACATGTACTTTTACATGAGTTAGTACATTATAAACGAGGGGATCTGGTTTATAATTTAGGGGTCATCTTAGCGGGTTTAGTGCATTGGTTTAATCCGCTAGTTTGGCTGGCAGTTAGGGAAATGAGACATGATCGGGAAATGGCTACCGACGCGTATGTGTTGGAGATACTGGGGGAGCAAGAAGTCATACCTTATGGAATGACCATAATAAATTTGGCCAGTATTTTTGCCCATAGGTCAAAACAAATTAATCTGGTTAGTTTTAGTGAAAACTATACCCAGGTGGAAAGAAGGATTAATATGATAAAAAATTATAAAATAGGTTCTTATAAAGTATCCCTGGTGGGCATCGTAATTCTTATTTTAATAGGGATAGTGACCTTAACTACTTTAGGTTCTTCCCCATATAAAGCCCCAGCTCCGATAAATGCTATTCAAGGTCAATTAGTTTTAATAGACCCAGGCCACGGGGGGGAGGATTTTGGTGCCGTCTATCCTATCAATTCTGAATCTCAGTTAAAAGAAAAGGATATTAATTTAGATATTGCTTTAAAACTTAAGCCAATGCTGGAAGAGTCAGGAGTTAAGGTGATAATGAGCCGCCAGGATGATAAGACGGTAGCTCTTGATGACCGGGTGGAGTGGGCTAATGGGCAGGAAGCAGCCTTATTAGTAAATATACATAATAATAATCATCCCGAGGCTTCTACCAATGGCACTATAATTTATTATCAGAGAGACTCTGAGAAAGACTCTGAAAATCTTAGTGAAAAAGCTGCCCAGATTATACAAGGTAAGCTGGTGCAAGAATTAGAAACTACCGATTTAGGCTACAAGCCGGTTAAGCTTAGAATGCTGGATGAGACAATTATGCCGGCTATATCAACTGAGATTGCTTTTATAAGTAATGATTCTGATCGGGGCAAACTGGAAAGTGAAGATTTTAGAATAAAAGCGGCGCAAGCTCTGCATGATGGCATAGTAGAATTTTTATATACCATGGAATCTGGCCAAAAGTAAGGGTTAGGGAGTGAGGAGTTAGGAGTAAAACGTAAGACGTAAGACGTAAGACGCCTGCATAAAGACTCAAAAGAATCGTCCGAGATTGCTGATTTATTAAGATACACACACTCTACGAGCACTCCTGATGCTTCCTGCGGTCGCTATTAATGTTGCGGATTATTAAAATTAATAAAAGAATAAGAAAATCGGCGTAAATCATAATAAATCAGCGAAGTCAGCGTCAAACCCAAGTAGGCAAAGCCCCTATTAACTCCTCACTCCTAACTCCTTTCCCCCCTATATTTGTTTTCCCGTTTATCCTCCCCTTACTGCACATAAAAATAATTTTTCTTATAAAAAGTTTGCTAGTCGCATATATAAGGAATAGTATTATCTGCCGGGGGAGGAAGTTAATTGGTAAGAGGCAGAGTCTTGTATTTTCCCCGTCGAAAAAGTATGGTAATAGCTGCCGGAGTATTAATGTTTTTGCTATGTTTATCCCTAATCATTACTTCTCAGGCTAATGAAAGGCCGGTTATGTCTTATGCAGTAGCTAATAAAATTATTGCCATTGACCCTGGTCACGGGGGGACTGATTCCGGTGCGGTAAGAGATAGTATTATTGAAAAAGATATAACCTTAAGTATTAGTAAAAAACTGGCTAAGGAATTAAGCCAAGCTGGGGCGGCAGTGATAATGATCAGAGATAATGACGCTGATATGATTAAAGAAGGACAGAAATTTAATAAAAGGGAGGATCTTAGCCTCCGGGTCCAAAAAGCTAATGAAAATAAAGCCGATCTGTATATCAGTATTCATACTAACGCTGATCCTAACCCTAGGTGGTTTGGCGCGCAGACCTTTTATTGTCCGACTAGTGAAGAAAGCAAATTATTAGCCGAATCTATCCAGGAGGAATTAACCAGAATACTTGGCAACACTACCCGTAAGGCTCTGGTGGGGGATTATTTTGTAATGAAAAACACGGCTATGCCGGCCGTAATAGTGGAAGTCGGCTTTATTTCTAATAAACGTGAAGGTCAATTACTGACGAATGATGAATACCAAAATAAAGTAGCTTATGCTATTTTTTCTGGAATTGCTAAATCGCAAGATGGAATATAAGACGTGAAAAGTGAGGAGTTAGGCGCCATAGTTCGATATACTAGGTTTTGAATCCTATGTCTTGATTAGGAAGAATTACATTAAATCAGTAAAAAATGGGAAGAGAAATACTCTTCCCATTCTATATATGAAAGCCTTACGGGATAAATCCCGAAAAGCTGTTCAAACGTATCATACCCATAATTTAAGATATGAATACATCCAAAACTTAGTTACAAAAAAATTCAAATTTCAGAAAATTGTTATATAATGATATGAGAGTAAAGAAGGGGGAGTTAGATTCGTGAGCTACAAAAATTTACTATTAGAAAAAGAAGAAAATATTGCGGTTTTGTCTTTAAACCGGCCTGAGGCTATGAATGCTTTAAATGCAGAATTACTCAAGGAATTAATAACTGTTTTAGATGAAATTGCGGAAGATGATGAAATTATGGCTTTAATTATTACCGGGGCAGGTAACAAGGCTTTTGCAGCAGGAGCTGATATTAAGGATATGCAGCCTGCAACTGCTGTAGAGGGAAGAACCTTGGGCCAGTTAGGACAGTCTGCTTTTATGGCGATAGAAAAGTTGGAAAAACCTGTTATAGCTGCAGTTAATGGTTTTGCCCTAGGGGGCGGCTGTGAGATTGCTATGGCTTCTGATATACGTCTAGCTTCAGAAAAGGCTAAATTTGGACAGCCGGAAGTAGGCTTAGGCATAACTCCCGGTTTTGGCGGAACCCAAAGATTACCGCGTTTGGTGGGTGAAGGAATAGCTAAAGAAATGATTTTAACTGGTGATATGATAAGTGCCGAGGAAGCTTATCGTATTGGGTTAGTAAACCATGTTTATCCACCTGACCAACTAATGGACGAAGCCAAAAAGCTGGCCAAGAAAATTGCGGCTAATGCTCCAGTGGCCGTAAAATTATCCAAGGTAGCTATTAATAAAGGTATGCAAACTGATATTAATACCGCTATGACTATAGAAGCAGATTTATTTGGCATGTGTTTTTCAACTAATGATCAAAAGGCAGGGATGACTGCATTCCTAAACAAAGAAAAGCCTAAATTCAGCGGTCGGTAAAGGTGTGAGGGGTGAGGGGCAGATGTAAGAGGTGGCCTGCGTACCCTGCTCCGTTGTAGCTGGTAATACCACCGTTGACTAATAATTTTGCCGATGCTATCATAATATTAATAAAGGAGTTACCTCTTTGGGGACTTCGCATTTCAATTACCTATGGGTAACAAATAATTGGAGTTGCCGCTTTTGGTCTGGCGGTTAACCCAAAATATGTTTTGACCGCCTTACAATTAAGGCGGTCTCGCTATTTCTTATGATTTATACATAAAGTAATAACACCTATAATTACCAGACAAAAACTAAAAAGTTCTATCCAGCTAACCATAGGCATCACCTCCCCCCTTGGGAAGTGATCAACCGCCTAACGGCAACTCCAAAATTAATTGTACCATGAATTGCTTATGTTTTAATGACATAGCTTAACTCCTAATCCTTACTTATCCATAATCTTTAGTTTATAATATTCATTAAAAGATTAAGGAGATGGTTATATATGGCAAAGCCGGTTTTTTACTGTGTTAGCTCTTGAAGCACTTGTAGAAAAGCTCAGGTGTGGCTTGGGCAGAATAATATAAGTTTTGATTATTACGATTTGTTAAAAGAACCGCTTAATAAAAACGTGTTGCAAGGAATAGCTAAGCTGGCAGGAATTAAGGTTATAGGCTTAATAAATACTAAAAGCCAAGTATATAAAAAGCTTGGTTTAGATGTAACAACTATGACCGAAGAAGAAGCCTTAAAGCAAATGCTTGAAAATCCCCGTATTATAAAAAGACCCATTTTGACTGGGGAGGATCTTGTTTTATGGGGCTTTAAGGAAGCAGAATACGAGGCTAAGCTGCTTTAATTATATGCGGATCAAAAAAGGGGACAGAGGAAGTATTGAGCACCGGATGGTGCCAACGCCTCTGTCCCTTCTGGTTTTTCCATTTATATTACTAGTCTATATTTCCTTTTCAAGTTGAGAGATATATTTATTTTAGTTCCTCCTTGCTTTATTACTGGGCATAAATATACTGAAGTATGCCTAAAGAAGTCCAAGATAAAGTAATCCAGCAGATTAATCCTAATAAAATTGATTTGGTACCACTTTGGGCCAATTTTACCACATTGGTGTTAAGCCCGATAGCCGCCATGGCCATAATAATAAGAAACTTTCCTGCCTCTGCAATTGAAGCTCCCATTCCCTGTAGCACCGGAACAAAAGTATTGATGAGAGAGGCGGCTACGAAACCAATCACAAACCACGGGAATATTTTTCCCATATTATAGCTTCCCTTGCTTGCCTCGTTTCCATGAAGTCTGGGCGATTTTAGAGACGTATAGATAGCGAGTACAAGGGTAATGGGTACAATCATCAGGGTGCGGGTTAATTTTACAATGACAGCCAGGTTACCGGCTTCATTGCTGAAGGTATACCCGGCCGCGACCACAGAGGAGGTATCATTGATGGCCGTGCCTGCCCATAGACCGAAAGCATAATCACTCATGCTGAGAATATGCCCCAGCAACGGAAATAAAAATGCTGCAATTACGTTAAAGAGGAAAATGGTGGATATAGAACGTGCCACTGTCTCATCATCGGCATGAATCACCGGCGCTGTTGCCGCAATTGCGGAGCCGCCGCAAATGGCTGTACCAACCCCGATCAGGATATTGGTTTGAGGGTCGACTTTCATAAGTTTTCCTGCGGCCCAAGCAGTTCCAAATGCGATTGTCAGAGTAAACATCATTAAAGTAAGGGTTTGAGCACCTACTTTAAAAATATTATAAAGATTCATATCAAAGCCCAGAAGAATAAGAGAGTATTGCAACAGCTTTTTTGAGGTATATTGGACTCCCTCCTCCAAAACCACCGGCCTTTTCCAAAAGGCGATTATCATGCCGAATAAAATGCCCAGTACGGCACCACCGATGATTGGAAAAGCCTTACCTATAAGCCAGGCCGGAATTGCTATAGTTATTGTAAGTATAATACCGGGAAACTTATTTAAAATTGATGGCAAAACCATCACCTCCCGTCCCTTATCATACTCTTTGACAATAGATAAGCAAAATATTATTATCTTATTATATTAATAAGTATATACTAATATATTAGGAGGCCTAGGGATGACATTGCGTCATTTTAAAATCTTCGTATCCGTCTGTGAGAATATGAATATGACAGCGGCCGCAGAAACTCTTTTTATATCGCAATCTGCTGTCAGCCAAGCCATAGCAGAGCTTGAAAGGTATTATGATGTTCGGCTCTTTGAGAGGTTTTCAAGAAAGCTTTATCTGACCCAAGCTGGAGAAAGATTACTCAGTTATGCCCGGCATATGATTGGAATGAATACGGATATTGAAAAAGATATGAAAACGCTCCATGAAAACGGTTCTCTGCGCCTGGGTGCGAGCGTTACGATTGGCACTAATGTCCTGCCTAAACTAGTGTCAGCTTACAAACAGTCTAATCCCCAAACAATGATCGAAGTTTTTGAAAGTAACACTCAACAGATTGAAAACCGCATCTTGCATGATCAAACTGATATTGCTTTGGTAGAGGGGGAAACTATCTCGCCGGATATTGTCAGTTTTCCGTTCATGGATGATGAACTAGTTCTGATTTGCGGTATTAAGCACCGTTTTGCCAACCTTTCCGTGATAGAGCCTCATGAACTTGAAAAAGAAGATTTTATTATACGGGAGGAAGGCAGCGGAACCCGTAAAACATTAGAAGATGTCTTAGCAGCCCATAAGATTTCATGGAGGGCATCCTGGATTTGTAATAATGCTGATACCATTAAAATGGCGGTGGCTGAGGGTCTGGGCATATCAATCATTTCCCGGCGCGCCGTAGTAAATGAAGTCAAGTCGGGGATGGTGTGCATGAAAGAAATAGAGGGGATTAGGTTTGACCGTAAATTCAAAATTATTTTTCATAAAAATAAATATCTGACTAAACAGATGCAAGATTTCATAGATTTATGTACTAATTTAAAAAAGGCTGACCAGTAACGCCGGAGAAAGTAATTTCATATATAGCTGGATATAGTAGGGATAGTGGCCGCGAGTATACGGCTGGGCCCCAAATTGCACTTATATAGAACTTATGACCAGCTTCAATCTTAAACTAGGAAATTTATTAGTAACTAATAAACCCCCCAATATATTTACTACTCCGAGTACCTTTGTTATAGTCTAAACATGATTAAGGTAAACTGATATGTGGAAGAAGGGAACTTGGTAATGAGAGTAGGAATTATAAGATGTATGCAAACCGAGGATTATTGCCCCGGCACCACCGATTTTAGAATGATTCGGGAAAAAAAGGGGGCATTTGAAAATATTGAAGAGGATATTGAAATAGTGGGTTTTATAAATTGTGGTGGCTGTCCCGCCAAAAAAGCGCTTCTTCGTGCCCGTGAACTGGTGAAGCGCGGAGCTGATACAATCGTATTTGCTTCCTGCATACAAAGAGGTACCCCCATTGGATACCCTTGCCCATTTGCAAAAAAGATGAAGGATATCATACAAAACGATTTGCCGGGACATATAAAATACTTGGATTTTACCCACTGATGTTATGAGTATAAAAGGGGATGGTGGAAGGGATGAAGGTTAAAACCTTAAGATTAGGGATAACCAATTGTTATTTGCTGAAGGGTAAAGATGGCTATATCTTAGTAGATGCGGGTAGTTTATACCAGTCTAAGCGTTTTTTGTCTAAATTAAATAAGCTGAAAATTAATCCCCATGATATTAAACTTATTATAATTACCCATGCTCATTATGATCATGTGGGAAGTTTAGCCGCTATTAAGAAAATCTGCAACTGCCCGGTTGCTATTAGCCCCGAGGAAGGGAAGATTACTGAGGAAGGTAGGGTAGTAATTCCTCCCGGAACTAATTGGGTGGGTAAGGTGGTTAGCTCTTTGGGGAAAACCTTTAAGTTTATTCTGCAGTTTCCTAAAGCTGAAGTCGATTATATTATTACCGAAGAATTTCCTTTAGAAGATTGGGGGATAAAAGGTAAGATTATTTCTACCCCAGGACATACTGCAGGTTCTCTATCAGTTCTTTTAGATGACGGGCGAGCCATAGTAGGCGACTTAGCCATGAATATGCCCATCGGCAAGATTTATCCCATATTTGCGGAACAGCCTGAAGTAGTTTATGATTCGTGGCGAGAACTTGTAGCCCGGGAAGTAAAGCATATTTATCCCGCCCATGGCACCTCATTTCCGGTTACTAAATTAACGGCCAGATTAAAATAGAATATTATTTTGACCGTCTCAAGTCTCCTTTATAAAGGGGGCTTTTTTGTTTTCAGGATAAAAAAATATAGCAGCATTTCATCCCCATTGAGACTTGAGCCCAGCTTAATTTTCTTAATAAGGAAATATTTAAAATAAACGTTGTAAAAATATACATACGGATGTATAATTATTACTAAATTATTTTAAATAAGTTCAGGAAAAGAGGTCACCGTGGATGTATAAGATAGGAATTGTCGGGGATGGTTATACTGCAGCAGATTTATTAAGACTTATAGCAAATCACCCTTATATAAGACCGGTATGTATATTTTCTACCGAAAATATTGGGCGCAGGATAGATGAGGTTTATCCCCATTTAAGAGGTTTTAGTGACTTGACTTGCCAGGCTGGTAATGGGGAACTGATTAGGAATGAATGTGACGCGGTTTTTCTAGCCTTGCCTCATGGCCTATCCGTTCCGATAGTCCAGGAATTTTGGCCTAGTGACATTAAATGTGTAGATTTAGGAGCAGATTTTAGGCTTAAAGATGCTCATATTTATGAAAAACATTATGAAATGGTGCATGAAGCTCCCGCTCTACTAGCTGAGGCAGTATACGGTTTGCCGGAGTTATATCGGGACAATATTAAAAATAGCCGGCTGATAGCTAATCCCGGTTGTTTTCCTACTAGTGCTATCCTGCCCTTGGCTCCTTTGTTAAAGGCAGAAGTTATAGAAGCCAAAAACATAATTATTGATTCTAAAACCGGGGTGTCAGGAGCCGGGAAATCACCTAAGCCGGGCAGTATGTTTTGCGAAATAAATGAAGGTATTAAAGCTTATGGGGTAGGAAACCACCGGCATACTCCCGAGATTGCTCAAGAACTTAGCCTGGCGGCAGGAATGAAGGTTGATATTGTTTTTACTCCTCATTTAGTACCGATGAACCGGGGCATACTTACTACTTCATATAGCCGGCTAAAAGCGGGAGTTAAAGCTAGACAGGTTAGAGAAGTGTTAACCGATTTTTATGCCGGGGCACGATTTATAAGAATTCTGCCCGAGGGATTAATGCCCCATACTAAATGGGTATATGGCAGTAATTTTGTGGACATCGGTATTTATGCCGATGATGACAGTGGCAATGTTATTTTAGTTTCGGTTCTGGATAATTTAGTCAAAGGTGCTTCCGGGCAGGCTTTGCAAAACCTGAATCTGATGCTGGGAATAGAGGAGCACACAGGCTTGGATTTTGCCGGAGTTCATCCGTAAATCCGTAAGGGATGAGGAGTAAGGGGTAATAGGGCTTCGCCCCTAGCATCTACGTCTAACTCCTAACTTTTGAAGAAGGAAAGGAAAGAAATATAATGCAAGAGATAAAGGGATCAATTACTGCTCCCCAAGGCTTTTTAGCTACGGGAGTTTATGCAGAAATAAAGAAAAAAGATAAAAAGGATTTAGCGATTATTTATTCTAAAGAACGTTGTACGGCGGCCGGGGTTTTTACTACTAATGTGGTGCGGGCTGCCTGTGTGGATATATCCCGACAGCACCTGGCGGATGGAATTTCTCAAGCTATAGTAGTTAACAGCGGTAATGCTAATGCTTGTACGGGTGAACAGGGAGTAGCTGATACCTTCACTATGGCTAATTTAACGGCTGACCACTTGCAATTAAAGCCTTCTGATGTGATAGTAGCCTCCACCGGAGTAATTGGGGTTCATATGCCGATGGATAAGATCAAGCCGGGTATTATAGAGGCGGCGGCTACTTTATCGGAAAATGGGGCTCATTGTGCGGCCCAGGCAATTATGACTACCGATTTAACTGCGAAGGAAATTGCCGTAGAAATTGAAATACAAGGTAAGCCTGTACGCATAGGGGCTATAGCTAAAGGCTCCGGCATGATCCATCCGAATATGGCTACCATGTTAGCCTTTATTACAACAGATGCTGCCATAAGCAGCAAATGTTTAGAAAAACTGTTAAAAGACTCGGTAAACCTGTCTTATAACATGATTAGTGTGGACCGGGATACTTCTACTAATGATATGGCTATAGTTTTAGCTAATGGTATGGCGCAAAATGAATTAATAGATGATGAGACCTCGGATGATTATAAAATTCTTAGTGAAGCTTTCACTTATATTAATACTTACTTAGCCAAAATGATTGCCCGGGATGGGGAAGGTGCTACCCGCCTTATGGAAGTACGGGTTATTAATGCTAAAGATGATAAGTCAGCCCGGCAAATTGCCCGTTCTATAACGGCTTCTAATTTAACTAAAGCGGCAGTTTTTGGGGAAGATGCCAACTGGGGACGTATTTTAGCGGCGGCCGGCTATTCAGGAGCCGATTTTGCACCGGACCAAGTAGATATATATCTAGGCTTAGAAAAAATGGCGGAAAACGGTATGGGGCTGGAATTTGACGAGGAGAAGGCCCGGGCTGAATTGCAAAAGGAAACCGTTATTATAACGGTAGATTTAAAATCCGGGCATAAAGAAGCTGTGGCTTGGGGTTGTGACTTATCTTATGATTATGTCCGCATTAATGCAGCTTACCGGACTTGATCTTTAATTTCTATTTTTTAAAGCGATGGATTAAAAGGAGTGGGAATATGGTATTATCACCTTTACAGAAGGCTGAAATATTGGTGGAAGCCTTACCATATATAAAACAGTTTTATGGAAAACGGGTAGTTATTAAATATGGCGGAGCCGCCATGAAGGACTGCGAACTTAAGGAAAAGGTCATGCAAGACATTATCTTGATGAGATATGTAGGAATGCAGCCTATAGTTGTACATGGAGGCGGACCGGAAATAAATAAGCTCTTAGCCAGGTTAGATATTAAAAGTGATTTTATTGATGGCTTAAGGGTTACTGATCAGGAGACTATGGAAGTAGTAGAGATGGTTTTAGGAGGCAAGGTTAATAAAGAAATAGTAGCCGGTCTGGAAGCCCGGGGAGGCAAAGCAGTAGGACTATCGGGCAAGGATGGCGGCTTGATTAAAGCCAAACCAGCCGATACTACAGGTCAAATGGGCTTTACCGGTGAAGTTGAAAGTATAAATCCGCAAATAATAGAAACAGTAATAGAAAACGGTTATATTCCAGTTATAGCTCCTATCGGCATGGATGAAAATGGCCAAAGCTATAATATAAATGCTGATTTAGTAGCGGCTGCTATTGCAGTAGCCTTAAATGCCAATAAACTAGTTTTACTAACTGATGTGCCCGGACTTTTAAGAGATGCTAAAGATAACGACTCTTTAATTTCCGTTTTAAAAGTTAGTGAAGTTGAACCCTATATGGCTGAAGGCATAATTGCCGGGGGGATGGTTCCTAAAATAAAATGTTGTGTAGAATCAGTAACCGGCGGAGTAGGCAGAACTCATATTATAGATGGCCGGGTGCCCCATTCAATACTTTTAGAGATATTTACTAATGAAGGTATAGGAACTATGGTAGTTGACGAATAGAAAGGAAGAACCGGAATGACTAATAATGAATATATGGGAAAAGGCAGTCAGTTTGTTATGAATACTTACGGACGTTTCCCCCTAGCTTTAGTAAAAGGTAAAGGAACTTATGTATGGGACGCTAATGGCAAGCAGTATCTGGATTTTGTAAGCGGTATTGCGGTTTGCTCACTGGGGCATTGTCATGACGAATTAATTAAAGTTATTAAGGAACAAGCTAATAATTTATGGCATGTTTCTAATTTATACTGGAATAAGCCTCAGGTGGAATTAGCCGAAAAGCTTGTCACTGCCTCCGGGTTAGGCAAAGCTTTCTTTTGCAACAGCGGAGCGGAAGCTAATGAAGCCGCTATTAAACTGGCTCGCAAGTATTTTTATCGTCATAATCAAGCCGGACGTCACCAAATTATTGCCTTTAAGAACTCCTTTCATGGCCGGACTATGGGAGCTTTAGCTGCCACCGGACAAGATAAGTATCACGAAGGTTTTAATCCTCTTTTAGACGGGTTTTTGTATGCGGATTATAATGATTTAAACTCGGTAGAAAAGCTTATAAATGAACATATTTGTGCCATCATGGTGGAACCTATTCAAGGGGAAGGGGGTATAAAGCCTGCGGAGCTGGAATTCTTGCGGGGCCTGAGAAAAATATGTGACCGGGAAGAAATTATATTAATTTTTGATGAAGTGCAGACTGGTCTGGGCAGGACCGGCAAGCTATTGGCTTGTGAGCATTATGGAGTCAAGCCGGATATCCTGACTTTAGCTAAGGCCTTAGGGGGAGGAATTCCTATTGGAGCTATGTTAGCTGATGATAAGGTGGCTAGCGGTTTTGCTCCTGGAGATCATGCCTCAACTTTTGGCGGTAACCCTCTGGCCACGGCGGTGGCTAATAAGGTATTAGAAATTATTAATCAACCTGACTTTTTAGATAATGTACTTAAAATGGGTAATAAGTTGACTACAGCTATTGAGGATATAGGTGACAGCAGGGTCGTGGCTATTCGAGGCCGAGGGCTTATAATCGGCATAGAATTTAAAGCTGAGGTCAAGGAATTAATTAATATATGTGTTAAAAAGGGTTTATTATTAGTAGGGGCCGGGGCTAATGTAGTCCGCTTGGTACCTCCGTTGAATGTAAATGAAGTTGAGGTAAAGCAGGCCGTAGTTATTTTTAAGGAAGCATTAAGGGAGTGGAATGCTTAAGATTTTATAACTCAATAAAGAAAAATTAGTCTGGCGACGGAATGTTTATACATTCAACTAACGAAATATAACTTTTATAGATATAAAGGAGTGAAAATTTTGTTTGAAGTTAACGACAGTTTGCGGGGACGGGATTTTATAAGTATACATGACTTTAGTAGTGATGAAGTTAAATATATGCTTAAAGTGAGTCATGAATTGAAGAAGATGCAAAAAGAAGGAATTCCTCATCATTACCTTAAAGGTAAAACTTTAGGGATGATTTTTCAAAAAGCTTCTACCCGAACCCGGGTAGCTTTTGAAGTAGGTATTTATCAGTTAGGCGGACATGGATTGTTTTTAAGTCCGCGGGATATTCAGCTAGGCCGGGGGGAAACTATAAAAGATACGGCTTTAGTCTTGGCTAGAATGCTAGATGGCGTAATGATTAGAACTTTTGATCATGAAGAAGTGCTGGAATTGGCTAAATGGGCTGATATTCCCATTATTAACGGCTTGACCGACTTATTGCACCCTACCCAGGTAATAGCTGATTTAATGACAATAGAAGAACATAAAGGACGTTTGTCAGGATTAAAATGTGTATATGTGGGAGATGGCAATAATGTAGCTCATTCCTTGTTATTCGGCGGGGCTAAAGTAGGTATGGATGTAGTTATAGCCTGCCCGGAGGGCTTTGAACCTGATGAGCAGATTTTAAAACTGGCTAGGGAAGATGCCGAGTTAACCGGAGCCAAATTAAGTGTGGTCCGGGACCCTAAAGAGGCTTGCCAAGGAGCAGATGTAGTGTATACTGATGTATGGGCAAGTATGGGACAAGAGGCAGAAGCCGACACTAAGGAAAAATGCTTTGCTCTTTATCAGGTTAACCAAGAGCTTATGAGTTATACGGCTAAAGATGCTATAGTACTGCACTGCTTACCGGCCAAAAGGGGCAAGGAAATAACTGATGAAGTAATAGACGGACCTGCATCAGCAGTATTTGATGAAGCGGAAAACCGGCTGCATGCCCATAAGGCTATCATGGCCCTCACCATGTAAGTTTTTAAGGAAAAAGAAAATAGAACTGTAGCAATAAATAGAAATAGGACGTAAGTATGATATATATCGAGTAAATAATAGTTATTAGGTCTTAATGTGACATAATAAGGGCAGAGAGGTTTATTGGGGCCTCTCTGCTTATTTTTGGCCTTTTAAGAAAGATAGTATTTGCTCAAAAAAGGATGAGAATAGAGAAAATGTTCTAATAATTCATCAAAATAGAGTGAAAGTAGCCTATTTTTAATTTGCTCCTAAAAAGAGCATACCCTATAATAAGTATACTGAATATAGTGGTTAAAAGATAATTAGCTACTATATATTGTGTTTTTTGAGGAGGATATAGTTATGGATATTAGTCAGATTAAGAAAAGGGATGGCCGCATAGTACCATTTGAGAAAGAAAAAATTACTAAAGCTATTTGGAAAGCAGTACAAGCGGTAGGCGGCAAAGATTACCAAACTGCTTTAGACCTTACTGACAAGGTCGTAGAAATAGCAGAGTATGTTGATGGGGAAGAAATAGCTACAGTTGAAGGTATTCAAGACTTAGTAGAAAAAGCTTTAGTTAAGAATGGTCACTATAGAACCGCCAAAGCCTATATATTATACCGTAAACAGCATGATGATTTAAGAGCTACTAATCAGTTACTTTTTAACAACAAATTAATTGGAGATTATTTGGACAAGAATGATTGGCGTATTAAAGAGAACTCTAATATGACCTATTCTTTGCAAGGCATGAATTTTCATATTTCATCCCTGATAGTATCCCAATATTGGCTAAATCAGATTTATCCTCCCGAGGTTCGTAATGCCCATAATAGCGGAGACTTTCATATACATGATTTAGGTATTTTGGGAGTATATTGTGTGGGCTGGGATATTAGAGACTTATTAATAGAAGGCTTTAAGGGAGTTAGAGGTAAGACGGCCAGTAAGCCGGCTAAACATTTCCGTTCAATTTTAGGACAAATTGTTAACTTCTTCTTTACTCTGCAAGGTGAAGCCGCAGGTGCTCAAGCATTTTCCAACTTTGATACTTTGCTGGCTCCTTTTATAAGATATGATAAATTGGATTATCGTCAAGTTAAACAGTGTTTGCAGGAATTTGTTTTTAATATGAATGTTCCTACCCGGGTAGGCTTTCAGACTCCTTTTACTAATGTAACTTTAGATCTTAAGGTACCGGAATTTATGAAGAATGAACCGGTAATAATTGGCGGTAAGTATCTGGATGAGGTTTATGGTGATTTCCAGGCGGAAATGGATATATTTAACCAAGCTTTTGCCGAAGTAATGATGGAAGGGGATGCGGAAGAAAGGGTCTTTACTTTCCCTATCCCGACTTACAATATTACCGAAGACTTTGACTGGGACAACTCTAACTACGATAAGATATGGGAAATGACCGCCAGATACGGTATCCCTTACTTCTCTAACTTTATCGGTTCTGACATGAACCCGGAAGATGCCCGCAGTATGTGCTGCCGCTTACGGTTAGATAACCGGGAACTGCGCAAACGGGGCGGAGGCTTATTTGGTGCTAATCCTTTGACTGGTTCTATCGGAGTTGTAACTATAAATATGAGCCGTATAGGCTATTTAGCTAAAGATAAGCAGGAATTCTTAGCCAGATTGGCCCAGATAATGGATATGGCCAGAGATAGTCTGGAAACTAAACGTAAAATATTAGAAACTCTCACTGATTCCGGCTTATATCCCTATTCCCAGTTTTATTTGCGCGGGGTTAAAGAAGGGTTTGGGCAGTTCTGGAAAAATCACTTTTCTACTATTGGTTTGATTGGCATGAATGAAGCTTGTTTGAATTTTATGGGCCAAGACATAGCTAGTGAACCGGGACACGAATTTGCCCTGGAAGTTATGAACTTCATGCGGGACAGATTGAGCGAATATCAAGAAGAAACCGGTAATATTTACAATCTTGAAGCTACTCCGGCTGAAGGAGTTAGCTATAGCATAGCCCGCAAGGATAAAAAGGAATTTAAAGATATAATTGTGGCTAATGAGACTGATTATAAAAATGGGGCTGAGCCTTATTATACTAATTCAACCCAGCTGCCGGTTTACTATACGGATGATTTATTTAAAGCCCTGCAGATTCAAGATGATTTACAAACTAAATATACTGGTGGAACCGTATTCCATATCTTCCTGGGTGAATCTGTACCCTCGGTGGATTCGGCTAAAAAGTTGGTTAGCAAAGTATGTAATCAATTTGGGTTGCCTTACTTCACTTTATCGCCTACTTTTAGTATTTGCCCTTCCCATGGCTATTTAAGCGGGAAGAAGAGCACCTGTCCTATCTGTGAAGCAGAGGGCAAACAGACTGTTTGCGAAGTATATTCCAGAGTTGTAGGCTACCTAAGACCGGTTGACCAATGGAATGCGGGCAAGCAAGAAGAATTCCAGGGCCGAAAATTATTTGATAAGGCTATTAATTAAATGAAAATAGCAGGTCTGATAAAACAAAGTCTAGTTGATTATCCCGGTGAAATTGCCGCAGTTATATTTACTCAAGGCTGTAATTTGAGGTGTCCATTTTGTCATAATGGGCACCTGGTTACCAGGCCGGGTAAACTAGCTGACCAATACGTTCCCGAACCGGTAATCTTAAGCTTTCTAGCTGAGAGAAAAGGATTTTTAGATGGCCTGGTTATAACCGGAGGAGAGCCTACCCTGCACCATGATTTACCCGAACTAGTGAGAAAAGTTAAGGAATTAGGCTATCTGGTTAAATTAGATACTAATGGAACTAATTCTGCCATGTTAGAGTTCTTGTTAACTAACCAATTACTAGACTATGTAGCTATGGATTTGAAAGCCCCGCCGGAGTTAAAAGCTTATCAAGAAGCCTGTGGGAATTTAAGCTTAGAAGACTTTTTTAATATTAGAAATAGTATTAATTTACTGCTGACTACCCAGGTAAAAGCTGAGTTTCGCACTACTATAGTTCCTGGTTTACATGAAGAGGAAGATATTATCGCCATAGCCCGCTATATAGAAGGAGCTAGACTTTATTCCTTGCAGCAGTTTAACCCGGAGGTAACTTTGCAAGTAAATTATGAGACGGTAGTACCTTATGATAAGGAGCAAATGCAAAATATCGCCGACCAATGCCAACATTATGTGGAAAAGGTCAGGGTAGTGAATCTATAAAAAAACCTTCCTTTTAAGGGAGGCTTTTTTATTTTGAGCCTATATTTCTATCCTTAAGCAGACGCGAAAAAAACCATAATATGTTGGAAAACTATAGTAAAAAAGCCATAACTATGTTAACATGTTTAACAACAACATATGCAATTCATCTTCAGATGTTGAGCCGCACTATACACATCATTTTAACTTTTATTTATCTCACAACCATACGTAGAAATTTTACATCAACAAACATTACATATGAGACATATTTCTCGAGGCCTAACCATACTATAAATCGTTGGGCTTAATAACGAGTCTTTTTTAGTATTCATTGCATCAATTTCTTGTTATTGGTTTCACAAGCGCTGCAAGATGAAGGGGGGAATTCAGCAAAATGGTTAACCCCAGCAGAGTAATCTTTTTAGTAAAGGTAAACTTTACTAAAATATTTTTAAAATAGAGGGAGAAGGAGCTGTTATTTATGAATAACGAAAAATTGAATCAAACTTTTTCTATGGCCGATAATATGGTAGAAAAATTTTGGGATATGTGGCTGGTTAGTTTAGGCAGCATGTCTTGGTCACAAGAACAATTGGAAAACATGGTGAAAAAGTATTTGGAGCAAAGAAAAAATACCCGCGAGGAAGCTGCTAAGGTAGTTGAAGAATTAATGGTTCAAGTTAAGAAAAACCAAGTGCAAATGCAGACTATGATGCAGGAAGCGGTAAAAGCTGCCTTAGAGAATGTGGAACTACCTAACTTTGATTACATGGATATGAATAAGAAGATTGACGAGCTAGCTAAGAAGGTAGAAAAACTTTAGTTAGTAGAAAAACTTTACGCGGTTACCATGTAAGGGAAGTGATAACCGCGTTTTTTTATCTTTATAAAATATCATCAGGCTAAATGATGATAGATTGTGGTTGAAAGGAGTAGCTTAAATGTCGTCAGATTTCAAAAAGAACCCGGACCCGGATAATGTCAAGGAAGAGATTCAGATTCCCGATTTCACAGAACTATGGAAAGAGATGTATTTTAAAACTGAATCAGCTTGGGCGGAAGCCTTTAAAGAATTAATTAGTACTCAAACATTTGTTGGACTCATAAACAAGAGCTTAGATCAACATTTATCTAATGAAAAGGTCAGCCGGCAAATTATTGATAAATACATGGAAATGAGTCCGGTGCCTTCTAAAAAGGATATCTCTCGGGTGGCGGAATTAGTAATTTCCCTGGAAGAGAAGATTGATGAAATGGAATTTCAATTTACCCATACTATGGCAAGTATGGCTGATAGCCTGCTTAAAATGGTGGATTATCAAGCTGGGGTAAAAGATGAATTAAATGGTTTGCGCCAAGACTTAAGCCAAATAGAGAAGAAACTGGATAACTTAAATAAAAAGGTAACTGCTGTAGGTAAAGAACCCCGAGCAACCAAGAAAAAAACTACTGCTGCCCAGCCCGGGGAGCTTGAAGAAAAATAAGGCCTAAAATCCGGGGTAAAGGAGATTGGATATAGATGATTGAACGCACATATAGTGAATTGAAAATTGGAGATAAAGGTTATGTAGAAAAGACTATTACGGAAACTGATTTATATATTTTTGCCGGGGTAACCGGTGATTTTAGTTGGTTGCATGTCAATGAAGTCCGGGCCGGGGAAGGCCACTTTAAGACCCGCATTGTGCACGGTATGCTGCTGGCCGGTTTAATTTCTAATGTAGTAGGTAATCAGATGCCGGGAGTAGGTACTATTTATGAGACTCAGAATTTAAGATTTTTAAGACCTTGTTTTATCAATGATACTATTAGAGCCCAAACTGAGGTGATAGAAGTGTTGGACTCTGGCCGGATAAAGCTTAAAACTACCTGCCATAATCAGCATGGTGAAAAGCTCATTGATGGAGAAGCTATTGTAATACCACCTCGAAGACATGTTATTAAAGAGGAAATGCCAGTATTAGTTGCGGGAGGAAAATTCGATGGATAGGTTGCGTATGATGAGCGGTTCTGCTGATGAAGTAGGGGCTAGACTGCAGGAGAACTATGACCGTATGTTAGACAGCAGCCGCAAATGGGCTGAAATTTTGACTTTTGATCCTGCTCCCCAGACGGGGTTAAGTCCCAAAGATGTGGTATGGAGAAAAAATAAGGCTAGGCTATACCGTTATGTAAACCATAAAGGTATTAAGCATAAAACGCCGTTGCTAATGATTTACGCTCTTATTAACAAACCCTACATTCTAGATCTTATTCCCGGCATGAGTTTAGTGGAATACTTAGTTGATGAGGGTTTTGATGTATATATGCTGGATTGGGGAGATTGGAATTGGGAAGATCGTAATCTTAGTTTTGGCGACTTAGTTGACGACTATATATCCCGGGCCGTAATTAAAGTAACCCAGATATCCAAAGTTAAGGAAATAAGCCTATTAGGCTATTGTATGGGTGGGACCATAACTACTATGTATGCGGCTCTTTATCCCTCACCTATGATAAAAAATATGATTTATTTAGCTGCACCTATAGATTTTAAGGAGGCGGGGGTATCTAGTGCCTGGTTAAAGGAACCGGAATTTAATCCGGACCGGGTAGCTGATACTTTTCAACTGGTACCTAAAGAATTTATAGATTTTGGGGTCAAAATGTTAAGACCGGTTAATAATTTCTGGGGGACTTATACCAGGTTATGGAAGACTATAGATGAAGGTACACCTATTGCAGCATGGAAAGCCCTGAATAAATGGGTTGATGATAATTCTAATTTCCCCGGAGCTGCTTACCGCCAGTGGATAAAAGACTTGTATCAAGGCAATAAGCTGGTTAAAAATGAGTTTTATATTAAGGGCCGGCTGGTGGATATGGCTAATATTAAGGCATCATTACTAGTTATGAGTGGAGAAAATGACCATTTGGTACTACCTGGTCAAACTAAAGCTATTTTAGATTATTCCTCAGCAACGGATAAAACTTACCGGGAATATCCGGTAGGACATGGGGGATTAGTATTTGGCAGCTATGCTAAAAGGGAATCTTATCCGGTAATATCAGGCTGGCTAAGTGAACGTTCCTAATTTTTAAGAGCTTAATTGCCGGTGTATCCAGGCCGCAGCCCGGCGGTCATAAAGTAGTTCCATATGATTTAACGGCAAAATAGATTTTTCTTGTAAAACTGCGCCCCGGCGGCCCATACCGTCGGTATTTAAAACACTATCTACCAAAACCAGGCCGTCTGAGGGAGCAGTGCCAGGTGCAGGAACAGTGCCCAGGATGCTGTTATTTCCCGCTAAAACTGAAAATTTAATATCCGGTTGCAGACCTTTTTGCTCCAGTTTTTCTACTAAATATCCTCCATCAGCCATAGCAGCTTTTATACCGCGGGAAGCACTGACGAAACCGGTACCGCCGTAATAAGTAGTCCACCAGTCTTGCTGAGTAATATCCAAAGGAAATTGAGTATCCCAAGGATACAACATCTGGCTTTGTCCGGGAAAGCTGCCGTCACTATAAATAGCACGGGAAGATACGTCAATAAGATTACCTAAATGTAACAGTTTATGCCAAGCTATTACCCCATTACCACCGGCTAAATAAACTAAATAGCCGATAGAAGGATTACGAAAAACATAATCAGTACCTAGATTAGGAGTACCTAGCATAAGGTAATGTTTAACATCATCCCGGTAAGGAGTGGAGGCCAGATTAGATAAATAAATGCGGGCCGCAAAGCCCCCTTTACTATGGGCAATTAAGTTTATTTTTGGAGCTTTAGATATTTGTTTTACTTGGTCAATAGCATGAGCTAAAGCTTCGGCCTGATGAAAATTATCCCCATGGAAATGAGAGAAAGTCAAAGAAAAGACCCGGTATCCCAGAGCGGTTAACTGCTGTTGTAAACCCGTAAACCCCATATTATAAAGATTGGTATAGGAGGTGGCATCTAGCCCGGCTCCATGTACTAATAGGAGGGGAGTTTCTATAAGGTTGCGATCCCAGCCCGGGGCTAAATGTAATAAGTAATCGCTGGGTGGTGGTGTAGCTGTACCAAAAGCAGTTATTAAATCAGGGTCCAATTGTTCATTTACTTCGCAAAAAGTGTGGTCAACCCCTATAAGGGAATCTACTCTAGATAAAATGGTTTTATCCCAAAATTTAAAACTATTATCGGCATAAATTCGCAAATTATAATGCCAGTTTTTTAGTAAATGTTCATTCAGACTCATGAATAATCCCTCTTTAACCAAGGTTTATGATTTTAAGTTTAACAAAAAACTACCGATAAGGGTAGCCGGGTTTAGAACTAAGCATGAATAAAGGAGGCTTGCCACTTTGAATGTAAGCAGGCATTACGCTATGAGAACCAGATATATGGAAATACTTAGAGAACTTAGTCGACCCTATGCCTATTGGTCAACCCCTAACTTTATCATCTATGAACATCAAACCCTGCGTCTCCGGCATTTTCCCAATGAGGATCTGACCGGAAAACGTCCGGTATTAATACTTCCTCCTCAAGCAGGTCACCATGCTAATATAGCTGACTATTCAGCCGACCAAAGCTTAGTTAGGGTATTTCATAAGTATGGCTTTGATGTATATGTAACCGAATGGCTAACCGCCACCCGTGAATATAAGAATCTGGGTATAGCTGATTATATCCGCCTTACTGACGAAGCTATAGAGCAAATACGCCGGCGTACCGGATTATATAAAATTCATCTGGTGGGTGAATGCCAAGGAGGATGGCAATCAGCAGTTTATACTGCCTTATACCCGGAAAAAGTCGCCAGCTTAGTAGTAGCAGCCTCACCTATAGATATTGAAGCCGTATCATCACCTATGATTGAATATGCTAAACTACCTATGTCATTTTTTAAGTATCTGGTAGCCACCGGTGGGGGCATAATGAAAGGACGTTACATTTTAACCGGTTTTAAAAATATGCAGCCGGAAGAACATTACCTTAATAAATACCAGCGCTTGTGGAAAATGCTGGAGGAAGAGGATGAAGAGGGACTGGAACGTTTTGTACGTTTTGAAAACTGGTATGAATATACTCAAGATTTACCCGGCCAGTTTTATCTGGAAATTGTCCGGGATATATTTAAAAACAATGGCTTAACTAAACCGGGCTTTATAAAACTAAATGGCCAATCGGTAGATTTGGGCAAAATAGAATGTCCTTTAGTTATTATGGCGGGGAAAAAAGACCATATAACTCCGCCAGAACAGGCCTTTTCCTTAAAACACTTAGTTAAAACTCCCGACCATGATATTATAGAGATACTAACCGAAGGCGGACATATCGGGACCTTAATGGGGAATGAAGCCTTAAGGACCAATTGGACTAAAGTGAATGAGATGTTACAGATGGTAATATAAGGGATAAAAAAAGCGGGCTATTGAAGTGCACCCCCAATGTTAGGCAAAGACTAATATTTGGAGGTGTGCTTTTTCTATGACTATATGAGCATAATAATTAGTTAGATGATAGTATAAGAAAAATTTAGTTGTATAATAAGATACAGTCTATATAATGTATGAGGTGTGAAATGTATAAGTTAAGCAGATTTGAATCAAACCACGGTCAACCCAACTGGGAACAGATAGAAAACTGGGCAGAAAGCTATTTTTTTAACCTTCTTAATATGTTTAATGCTTTCTTTGTTCATGTAGAAGTAAAAGAAGCCGCTTCCAGAATGGCCGCCATACCTTTTGCCGAATTAGTCAGGGAAGAACTGGCTGAAGAAAGCGAAGCAATTATCCAAATCGCAATAGCAAAGGTGCAAGAGCTGGTTAAAATAGAATTAGAATTTCTGGGGTCCTATGCCGAATAGTCGCGAACATTTTGCATAGAATAAGTACCAGACGCTTATATGATCTTAGACTTTAGCATAAAAATGTAAAAGGACTTGTATCCTAGACAATGGGTGATAAAATAACAATAGTCCTTTTTTTATTTTTGGGGGAGGAAACATCTTTTGGAAAAGTGTAGCACTTGCGGCCAAGCATATCCGGAAACAACGCTAAAGAAAATGGTACAAATAATAGGAAGAAAAGCCTACCTAAACTCCATATGTCCTGCTTGCCAATCTATAGTATTACATAACCCTAATTACTATTACCTGGTTGAGACAAAAAAGAGACCGACTGTAAATTAGCTGCAGTTAAACTTAGGCGGGGATAGAAGACTTGACTGTCATTAGTTATCCTGCTATTATCTATTTGTTTAGAAAATGCCGATGTGGCTCAGGGGTAGAGCAATTGATTCGTAATCAATAGGTCGGGAGTTCGAATCTCCCCATCGGCTCCAGGGACATCAAAGCCCCTCTGACTTAGGTTAAGAGGGGTTCTTTGCTTGCCTGAATTCTATTGACCATTTCATTTGTGACGCAAACCTAATTATGATATTAAAATTGAATAGGAAGATTAATGCCAAATAGCACTCCCGTTTTGACTACGGGAGTGCTATAATTATTTGGTTAATTTAAAATAGAGGCAGGCTGCTTGGTCGGCGGCTTGGCACTTTGAAAGAGGTACATTAAATGATTAAAAAGAAGGCTCTTAAAGCATTCTCTGTTTTGACTTTGATATTTGTTATGCTTGCTTTTATCCCAACCAGAGCTGGGGTTGTCTACGCAGCCACAAACACCATCCTCGATGTTAAAAGCGGGCAGTACATTCCGATGCTTATACATAATGGCATGACCGATGCTGCCTCAGTAGGAGCATACGCCCAAGCCAAAGGCGCTTATGTAGCTATAAACGGCACATATTTTGATGCATACGCTACAGAAGATCAAGTAACGGCCAAAGGCGGAGATGTGAACGTTCTACGTACATTTGGCTCTTTATATGGAGCCCCCCTTAATTTTCCCAGCGGAGTATTGATCGAAAATGGGAAATTGATTCACGGAGCAGGTTATGGGAGCGCAACAGGCCAGTGGGGCGGCTATTTAGGCGGTATTACCAAACAAGGCGTATTCATAGTAGAACAAGTAACTTTAAACATAGGCTTTATAGTAGATGGAAATAAAAGTACGGTATGGAGGGTAAATCACCCAAGTTACGAGGATACGTCTGTAACCTTATATGACGAAGGTTTCGGTCGTGCCGTAGAGCTTAAACCAGGGGATAAGGCCGTAATAGTAGAAGGCGGGGTAATTAAAGACATCGTGTCATATGGCCCTGTAAAAGTGCCAGCCAATGGATTTATCGTTGTAGCTTCTGCTCGGGCCAATGTGTTTTATGGAAACCAAAACATAGACGATAGCTTTTCTATAGGGCAGCAGGCTTCATGGGCCTGGGAAATAGCCTCGCCTAATGGGCATAACTTCAAAGACGTTTATTTGGCAGTAGGTTCAGACGTAGCCAAGATAAATGGAGCAGGAGGAGCTAACAGACCTTATATCGGGGGAACTTCTGACGGCAAGATTTCTATAGGCGTAGGAAATGCCCCAGAATGTGTAAATGCGTTATTCTTAGACGGCGGCGGTTCGATTGCGTATTATAAAGACGGCAAATATCTAAATGGCCCGGGAAGAAATGTAAGTAATGCAGTAGGCTTTGTTCAGGTGGGGCAAAATGGGAGTTTTGCAGTACCTGCAAATATGGCCCAAGCAAACCCCTTTACCGCGAATATAAGCGGAACCCCAAGACAATTCCAAGCCTTTTTAATAAATAATAACAATTATATAATGCTAAGAGACTTGGCATATTATATGAACGGCTCCGCGGCTCAATTTGAAGTTTCTTATGATACAGATACTAAAGCTATAAGCATTTTTAGCCATTCAGCTTATACAATGCAAGGCTATGAAAGTACGGTAAAGGCAGAGAACAGCAAGGCCTATAAAGACACAACCTCAAAAATATTTATGGACGGAAAAGAAGTCACATTAAAGGGATATAATATAGAGGGCAGCAACTACTTTAAATTGCGAGACCTTGCTCAGGCTCTAAACTTTGATGTTGATTATAGAGATAAACAAATATATATCGAGCCTGAAAACGCTTATACTGCTGATTAGTCTATTAAGTGTGAGCGGATAGTCAAAGACGGTCATGATCCGGGTAAATGAATTTCTTCATATATTGAATTTCACTGATTTACAGCGTGTCGCAGAAACGACACGCTGTTTTCTTCATTGTCGCTTTAATTTTAATCTATACTTTTCAAAAATAAGGGAGGTAGAAAAGCATACGCCTTATTAAGCGAAGGTGGAACTATAAAAACTTCATTAGGGCCATTGCCATGTAGTCCGGGTGCTGCTGATGTTATAGACAGATTTGGTGTGTGTGGTAGTATATAACCGCTCTGAAACCCTATCTTCCTGATGATTACGATAATAATGCACTTGGGATTCCAGTATGTATAAGAAACCGTAACAGTTTGTCGCTCAGGCTATTATAATACCTTTCCATCCCGCAAAAATCTTTTTTCCACATAAACTTATATAGATGCTATGAGGTGAAAGCCCTATGGCATCTGCCTTTTCTGGCATTTTTTATTTAATTGCTAATAGCCAAATTAGCAGATGAAATTTGGCTAGGGGCGATATGCTCAGGTAAACCCGGCAGCGGTTATATTGGAAAAATAGTGCAATTTTCAGCTTATTATGCTATATTTTGTACAAATGAAGGATAATAGCTAATTATACTCTGTTTGGTTAACTGATAATTACTTTAGAGCTCAGAGCAAAACTGAATATCTGTATAAAGAAATCCTCGAGCAAAAAAGCTTTCTTGGGGTTTTAATCCCTTTTGTTCGATTAGGTATGTATCAAAAAGATATGGACCGCATATTGGCTCAGACTCCATAATACTAATCCAGTCGGTTGTTCTCTGCATCAAAAGGGTTTTTTTGGTTTCTTCGCAAATTAACGGAGGTTTTTGGCAGTAAGTCTTTAGTATATCAATCGCTCCAGAGGCATCTCCTTGTAAATATTGCACCGTAGCTAAATTGGCCCGGATGTAATAAAGAAAGTATTCATTGTTTAAGGATATGCTTTTTTCCTCTAAATCAACCAATAGTTGTAAAGACTGGTCCAGGTTACCTGCCAGTGCGGAAAAAATGGCGCAGTTTATTCCGGCCAGAATCCTTGCGTCTCCCCCAGAAAGTTTCCCTAATTCAGGATACAACTTGTCAAAGGCTTCTTTAGGGCTTATGTCTTTTCTCAAAACTGAGCAAAGGTAAAAATTGCTTATTAGATGCATAATGTTAACCGGGGTATATTTATAATTGGATAGAAACTCTAAGGCTTCGTTTAGAAATTCCATAGCTTCATCTAATTCATGCAAAACTATCAAATTTGCGGCATGATTATTTAAAGCCATTATATATTGAACCGAATAATTACTATCCCGGAAAAATTCAACACTGCTTCGGGTTTTTACAACTGCATTTTCTACAGGATAAAAAGCACTCCATTTTCTTTCTAGAGCATGTTTGCTCTTTTGGGCAAAGGGTGAAAACTCATGTTCAGCATAATAATGAGCAAGCTCTTGGCTTATTTGCTGCGCCTTTTGCATATCACCCAAGCTAATATAAAATGGAAGCAATGTTGTCATGCAATCACACCAAAGGCCATCTTCAAATCCTTTTGCGCTTTTTGCTACTTGTTCTATAGTGATAATAGCGTTTTTACGCTGTTCGTCCGTCTCTCCGATTCTGTGTCTACATAACCCTTCAATGTATTCTTTTATGAGCAAAAGTCTTGTGGACGAAGGGGTTTCGGCACTTTCAATAATTTTTAATGCTTTCTCATAATCCGTTATTTCAATAGCTTGCAAGCAATCTGAAACCATAATCCAAAATGGCATCTGATCACTGTGGTTGGCCAGGTAAGCAATCTCATCCACAAAATTTTGTGGAAATTGAAAGCCTTCTTGAATAATGGTATGGTAAGCAAAAATATACAATTCAAAAGCGGTTTGGATTTGTCCCGCGTTTTTCAAATGGGCGGCACGGGTTAAGTAATCATAGGGATTAAAGTAATAAATAGCTTGAGCAATGGCAAGCGATGTTGGTTGAAAATCATTTCTAAACCCCGATTGATAAAAATAATACCAGATTTCGCGATAATAGAATTCTCCGCGGTCGCCATTGCATCTTATCAAGAACTCTTCCTGGCTTTTCTTTAGCAGTGACGCGCACTCCGGCTCTAAATACAACACTTGCTGCAGCAGGGCTATGGAAAAAGGATTGCCCATGATAGCAGCTACCTTTAACACATCTTTCATTTTCTGCCCTACCTCGCCCAAACCAGCCATCCAAGCATCTAACACCACCGCAATTAAATCAAACTCTGCCTGGGATCTTCTTTGGGGTACACCATTGTCCTGCCCATACCGTAATATAATTGCAATGATAGAAAGGCGGCCGCTGCTTATATGGAATAATGCTTCCTGGTCGTTCTTGGTAATTGATATTGTTGGGGCCATTTCCTTCAATATTTCAGGTATATCATCGATAGTCGGTTCGGTTAAGGTAAGATCAATATGAGGGTAAAGCTTTACATCATAATAAGCCTCTCGTGATTCTTCAGTATCACACAAAAAGTAATAAGTCGCCTTTTCCAGAAACGGAAAACCATTATTTAACTTTCCAGAAATAAGCAAATGAACTAATGCTTTGGAACGTGAGTCAAAATATGGATAGCCATAAAAGAGAAAAGCGGAACATCCGCCCTTCGCAACCTTTTCAAAACTCATCAGCAGGTCGTGTTCCTGCTCATATAAAAACGGAGAGCCTTCCTTAGAGCTTTTAGTAATTCCAGTTAACATGTTGGTCAAAGTACCAGGATAATGATTAGTGTCTTGACCTAAGCTTGGGGTTATTTCATATTCGTCTGGTTTTCCCCTGCCCTCTTTAAGCATTGCCTTGCTAAAGGCGGCAAGTGGAACGGTCAAATTCTGATTTGATTCTGAAATAGTAAAAATAGCGGTATTACATTGGTTGAGATAATCCCTAAAGGTAACAAAAACATTATAGGGCGACTCCAAATCTCTTCCACAAATAAACTGCAGCCGTTGTACCTGTGCATTGCATAACTTTTCAAAATCTTTTTTCTGCCACGAGAAATTTTCATATCTCATTCGCAGTCCCCCTCTACAAAAAAAGCTTAGATAATTAGCTATTATCCTGCACTCGTTTTTTAATGACCAAATGCATAAGTGCATTTGGCCATGGTATATGCATTATTTAATGCATATGCGATTTCTGGGATGTTTTAGACTTAGTATGTCTTTTTGTTTTTTGGTTGATACATGGGTATAAATTTGCGTAGTAGTTATAGAACTATGTCCCAGTATTTGCTGTATGTATCGAATGTCGACATCTTCTTCCAGTAACAAGGTGGCAAACGAATGTCTGAACATGTGGGGAGTTAAGTGCCGGTAGATATTAGCTTTTTTCGCATACTTGTTAATGATGGCTCGAACAGATTGTTCGGACAGACGATTATGTTCTCTATTTACAAACAAGTGCCCATTGTCTTCAATCTGCTGTAGGAAAGCTGATTTATATTTTCTTAATGCCGTTAGTACATCAGGATTAGCAATGTTAACTATCCTTTCTTTAGCACCTTTACCGTAAATACGAACCTGACCATTATCTAAGTTAATATCCTCTACTTTAAGAGAGCACAATTCTGAAACTCTCATCCCGCTAGCAAACAATAGCTCTAAAACCGCAATATCACGGAGACAAACTTGTATCTGATAGGGAGTATATTGTTCATTTACAGCTTCAGCATAAGCAGTTTTAAGCAACACTTGAATCACATCAAGGGGAATTGTTTTAGGGAGGATCTTGGGTTCGTGGAATTTCAAGTTAATTTTAGAAAAGGGGTTTTCTTGAATAATATCCTCATATTCCATCCAACTGCAAAAAGCCTTGATACTAGCTATTTTCCTTTTCACCGTTTTAGGCTTATATTTTTTGTGCAGATGGGCTGCGTATGCTGCTAGATTGCTTCTGGTGATGTTTTCATCGGTAGTTTCAATAAATTTCTGAAACTGCTTAATATCTATGCGGTAGGCTTTCAGGGTTTTGGTATTTAGTTTTTTTTGATACTGGCAGTATTCAAGATAACGATTAACGAACTGTGTAAAGTTTAGCATTGATAAATCCCTCCGAAAGAATATTAGATTATAATTATGAATCCCTTTTCCTATGTTGTCTAATCAATACGTCAAATACGAACGATATATATTTTTATATTACACCTTACAACATTGAAAAGCGGATACCTGGTAGTATCCACTTTCGAAATATCAAATTTTTGCTCGATATTTAGTCAGAACATGGTTGGACCTGTCGTTTTATGGTAGTTTGGCTGTTATATTCGTTGAAGAATACCATGGTACATGGTAAAATAGACCATTATTAGTAATGAAATGATCTTTATGGAGAACGGTGGTATATAGTCAGAAGCAGGGTGGTAACAGGGTGCTGTAGCTAGTTCGAATGATACGCTAAAGCAAGAGATCTGTGGTTGAGGCACTTTTAAAGCTGGATGATATACGGTAATTATTGGGAAAATGAGTCGCTGTCTCCCCCATCAGATTGGAGGAAACAAAATGCGCCACACCATAAACAAACAACAAAAGTATTATTTCCCGGACCAACTTAAAGAGCAGTTAAGTAAAATATCCCCATATCCTCTGACTATGGTTGAGGTACCGAGCGGCTTTGGAAAAACGGCCGCCGTCAGGGAATATTTGCGAAACGGGCTTTTGCAGGCGGCCTGCGCATTGTACACTTGCCGGGGTGAGTCGCCAGCCATGGCCTGGGTGGGAATCTGTGAACTGTTGGCTAAGATAAACCGCGCAGTGGCTGAAGGCATAAAGAGCTTAAAGATGCCTGCGCTGGACACGCTGTTATATATGAGGGCCTATCTTAAAAAATTGAAATGCCGAAGAAAAACCCATTTTGTAATCGACAATTACCAGCTTATCAAATTAAATATGCACCGCGAGTTGATAAACGTTTTTTCCATGCACCAAAGCCCCAATCTGCACATGATCCTTATTACTCAGCAGCTGGACTCCAGACCGCAACTCTCCGTACATAATGACAATATTCATGCGCTTGACATAGCCCTTCCAGATCAAGTCTATCTTCCGTTTACTGACACGATCCGTTGTATGATTCCATACAGCGTATTTTTTTATATTCAATCATACTGGAGCAATTCACTTGGTATTGACAAGGCTTGCAATTTAAGTGGGGGAGAATCCCCTGCTGAATAAAATATCGTTCAATAGATATGGACGTGGAGAGGCCCATAGACGGAGGTCATAAGAATGGAAAATAAATCGAAAAAACAGATACGGATTTGGGTCATGGTTTTGGCCGTTTATTCTTTGGTGGTCGTACTTTTGCCTCTGCTGTTTTCCCAAAGCATTACTGCGGATTTTATGCTGCTTATGGAACAGCAAAGAGAGAACTCAGTTACTAGAATGGCTAACCTGGCCTACAATGCCGTCGAACCATTGATTGACCAGGTGAAAAAAAGTGAAATAAGCCGCGAAGAAGCCAGAAGCAAGATCAGCAGTCTGGTCAGGGAAATGACTTATGAGGATGAGTTTGGGCCTAATTATATTTTCATGAGTACCTACGATGGGACTATGCTGGTTCAGCCTTATGAGCCGGAAAAGGAAGGTACTGATCAATGGCTGCTGCAAGATGCAAGCGGCAGATATATTATACAGGAATTGGTACAAGCGGCCCAAACAAAACCGGAAGGTTCTTTCGTGACTTATGCTTATTATCTGCCCGACCATTCGGCCGTGGAGGAAAAGCTTTCTTTTGTGATTGGGATACCGGAAATTGAGGCTTATATCGGTACCGGCATGTATCTTGAAAGTACTTACGGCATGCTGGAAGCAATTCTCCAAAAACAAAGCACGGTTATCTGTCCATAACGGTTTTTATTCTGGTGTCATTAATGCTTTATGTGGGGTTGCTCCTGAAGAGCAACCAGCGCTTGCAAAGGGAGATTCAGGAGCGCATCTACGCAGAGAATAATTTATGGACGGTTTTCAACACCATTCATGATGCCATTATAATTCACGATGAGACCGGCAAGCTTCTGTATATAAACCAGCAGGCGAGCATTATGTATGGCCTGCCCTCCGAGGGCATACTGGATTATGGAATAGCGGATATATCGGCAAATCCGGCTCTGACCAAGCAGTGGGGTAAAAAAGCGAACGAGAGAATCGCAGGCCAGGGCTTCATAATTTTTGAGTGGAAAGCAAAAAGACCGAAGGAAGAAACGTTTCTGGATGTGGAGATTGCACTCCGAAAAACGGAGTGGTCGGGAAGGAATGTCTATGTAGCGGCTGTGCGGGATATTACGGAGCGGAAGCAGCATATGGAAAAGATTCACCACCTGGCTTATTTTGACAGTCTGACCGGTCTTCCTAACCGGGCCTACATCATGAGCGAATTGCAGGAAAGGCTGGATCAATGCGCTAATGGATCTGGTTCCGGTACCGTCTTCTTTATAGATGTGGATAATTTTAAGGTCATCAACGATACTCACGGACATTTCTTAGGGGATCGGATGCTGGTTGAGATTGCCGGACGGCTGGCGGTACTGGCTTCTCCGAGTTTGATTCTATCACGGCTGGGTGGTGATGAATTTCTTATCCTTTGTGCCAATACTGCTGAAGAAACGGAGGTTATGGCACTCGGGGATCAAATCCTGGACTTGTTCAAGGAGGCGATTAGCATAGACAATGTCAGCTTTCATATTACCTGCAGCATAGGGGTGGCGGCTTACCCCAGGGACGGCAGGACGGTAGAGGAGATTATGAAGTATGCTGATCTGGCCATGTATAAGGCCAAAAACCGGGGCAAGGATCAGTATGTTCTATATGACAGCAGCATGGCAATGGAGCTTTCTCAGCGGACAGATTTGGAGAAACGTTTGCGGGAGGCTTACAGAAACAGTGAGTTTATATTGCATTATCAGCCGCAAGTCACGGTGGAAAGTGATCGAATCGTGGGCATTGAAGCACTGATCCGCTGGAACAGCGCGCCCGAGGGGCTTATTCCTCCGGAAAAATTTATTCCCGTGGCCGAGGAAATGGGTCTGATCAATGAAATTGGCCAGTGGGTTATAGAGAGCAGCTTTGCCTTTGCCCAGAAGCTGATGGATAAGAATATATGTGTCTCCTGCAACGTATCTCCCGTGCAGCTCAAGCAAAGTAATTTTGTGGAGGACGTAATTGAAGCCTTTGACCGGTTTGGCCTCAGCAAAGGCAGTGTAGCCCTGGAAATCACGGAGTCCTGCCTGGTAGAACCTTTTAGTGAAACCTATGTAAAGCTAGCGAAATTGAGAGCCCATGGCATTATGATTTATCTGGATGATTTCGGTACGGGTTATTCTTCTCTTAACTATATGAAAAACCTGCCCATCGACGTACTGAAGATTGACAAGTCGTTCATCGATAATATTACTGAGGATGGCATCGAAGGTCAGATCGTGAAAACAATCGTGTCCCTGGCCCGGAAAATTGGGCTGAAGGTTATTGCCGAAGGCGTGGAAGCAAAGGAACAGCGGATCTATCTGAACGCCTGCGGCTGCAATGCTATCCAGGGATATCTTTTCAGCAAGCCGGTACCGGAAACGGAGATCCTAGATTTGATATAGCCGGGTAAAAAGGAAGGACGGGTTTTCCCACGGAAGAGAAAAAGGGAAGACAGTGATGCTTCCTCGAAAGCTCCGCCATAAAGCTACCTGATAAAAGACAAATTTTACGATCAGGTGCTGAGAAAGGGGTATTTAGGTGGCAAACATAAGAGAAAAGATTAAGCTGGTATTAAGGAAAAATTCGGTTCTGGTGTTGGTTTTATGTGCCGGTTGGTTTGTGCTATCCATTATTCTACTTTTTACTCAGGAAAAGCACAGGCTGGATGCAGAGTTTGAAAGTATGATTATAGACAGCCTGAACATCCATACCCAGAGCAATGCTGCTGAGATCAATCGGATTATTACGGAGGCAGAGCGTGCCATACATACAGCGGAGACTATGCTCAGTTATTCCGGCATTGATGGAAGTATTAAAGACCGTTTAGAACGGAGAAACGCCAATGTCCCTATTTATCCCACTAATTATATATCCCTGGAGGAAATGCGGGCGAACCTATCGTCTTTTTTTACACCGGCCAATCAGGGGAAAGCTCTTGCGCGGCTAATGCAGGGCGAAACAATGGTGGGCGATATCTGCTATGATGAGAACTTGGGGAAATACTTCCTGGCTATCCTCCTGCCGCTGCGGGAGGGAGAAGCTATAACGGGAGCCTTATATACCCGACTACAGGCAGAGGGACTGTTCCCGCAAATTTCCGAGAGTGCCGTTTATCAAGGTGTGCAAAACTGCCTGGTAACTAGTGAGGGAGATATTGTTTTTAACACCTTTGTTCCAGAACAGGACGGTAACCTATTCGAATCTTTGGACGCATATCATCTTACCGAGACGGAAATCGATCGGATTGCCAGTATTATCAGCAGCCCAGATATAGATAGCTCCATATTTATACGTCATGGGGAAGCTTACTATGTATCTGCGGCCCGATTGGAGTATAATGGCTGGCATCTGGTGTCTTTTGTGCGTGGTCCTGATGTGCTGTTGCGTTCGTCAGAGATATTTCAAAGTGTTATACGTACCAGTATTGCATCCATATTGCTGACCGCAGCCGCAGTCTGCGTTGTATTCATGATGCTTCTTTTCAACAGAAAGAAGCTGGAAGAAGAACAGCAACGCAATAAGGCGCTGGCACAGCGGCTGGAAGCAATGTTTGAGCAGCACAGTGCTCTCAAGGTGGTATTTGATGCTGAAACCGGAAAAATAGTGGAGGTAAATCCTGCCATATTAAAATATTTCGGGTATACAAGAACAGAGGTGCTGGGACGGAGTATTTATGAATTTAACCTTTTGCCGCCTGAAATAATAGATGAAAAATTTAAAAATATAAATGGAGACGTTTTGTTTTCTTCCGCTCCTCATCGCCTCAAAGGTGGCAAAACCAGGCTCTTTGATGCATATGCTTCTGCTGTTATGGACGGAGATAACCGCCTGTTCTATGCTATACTTTTTGATGTGACCGACCGGGAGGTCTACCGCAATGAACTGCTGCAGGAAAAGGAGCTTCTGAAAACAACGCTGCAATCCATTGGGGACGGTGTGGTCACAACGGATAACTTCGGTTTTATCACCAGTTTAAACAGCGTGGCGGAGAAATTGACGGGTTGGGATAGGGGCACAGCAGTTGGTAAATACTTCACCGAAGTATTTACCCTGCGCAATGAAGATACCGGGCAGCCGGTAGAAAATCCTATCCAGAAGGTACTGGCAACCGGATTGGTGGTAGGGCTTGCCAATCATACGGAAATGGTAAATCGGCAGGGAGAGTGTATACCTATTGCGGACAGTGCTGCGCCTATCAAAGCCGAAGACGGACAAACCTTTGGTGTGGTAATGGTCTTCCGTGATGTCAGCGACGAAAAGGAGCATATCAAACAAATTGAATTTTTAAGCTATCATGATTCTTTAACCGGCCTATATAACCGGCACTACATTGAGGAAACCATGACTCGTCTGGATGCGGCGGAATATTTGCCGGTTTCCGTGGTCATGGCAGATGTTAATGGCCTGAAAATTACCAATGATGTATTCGGCCATAAAGCGGGGGATGCTTTGCTTAAAAAGTCAGCCGACCTTATGCGAAAGTGCTGCAAAGAGGACGATTTGATTGCCCGCTGGGGCGGAGATGAATTTGTTATCCTCCTGCCCGGGACTAGTCTGGAAGAGGCGGAAGCAGTTATTAAAAAATTAAAAATGCCCATATCACCATCGAAGACGGCAGTTTATCCCTCAGTTTGTCACTGGGCTGCGCCTGCAAAGATACGGCAGAAGACAGTATCCAGACTGCCATGCAACAAGGGGAAAAATATATGTATCAGCAAAAACTATTGGAGGGCAAGAGCTTCCGGAACGCAATTATCAGTACCCTGCTGGCTACCCTTTATGAAAAGAGCTATGAAACCGAGGAACATTCGAAACGGATTGAGACATACTGCCACGCCATAGGAAGAGAACTTCAGCTTTCTTCCAAGGAGATGGATGAGATTTCTCTGCTGGCTCTTCTGCACGATATTGGCAAGGTCAGTATCAATCCCCATATTTTGCAAAAGCCTGGCACTCTCAGTCCTGGGGAATGGGATGAGATGAAGCGGCATCCTGAAATTGGTTATCGGATTGCCCAAGCGGCACCGGAGCTGGCAGTTGTAGCAGATTTAATATTGTCCCACCATGAACGCTGGGATGGCCAAGGCTATCCGCGTGGGTTAAAAGAAGGGGAAATTCCTCTGGCCTGCCGTATACTGGCTGTGGTGGACGCCTTCGACGCTATGACTAATGACCGTGTATACCGGCAGGCTATGAGCTTACAAGATGCCCTGAAGGAGATTAAAATGAATGAAGGCAAGCAATTTGATCCGCAGGTAGCAAATCTTTTAATCGAAATTATCGTAAATGAAAATGAAAGTTTACTAGGGGGGATATGATAAATGACCAATATACCAAAGCAGGTGAATAAGCATGATACCTTTGCCTGGGAGAGCCTGGGGGATATCAAAAAAAGCCGGGGGAATCTGGGGGAAGAAATGCCGGTGCTCGTATACCGCTTGATGCAATACACCATGCTGGATATACTGAGCAAGGAGTACGGAAGTGAAAAAGCCACCGAACATTTCCGTCAGGCAGGCTATTTGGCCGGCACGGAGTTTGCACGTCATGTATTGGATTTACAGGTTGATTTCAATGGCTTTGTAGCTAACCTGCAACAGACCCTGAAAGCATTAAAAATCGGCATTTTACGCATGGAGGATTATGATGAGACAAAGGGGGAATTTGTTCTTACCGTAGGGGAAGACCTGGATTGCAGCGGAATTCCCATTACCAATGAAACTGTGTGTTATTATGACGAAGGCTTTATTGCCGGCATTTTTGAGGTTTATACCGGTAAGAAGTATAATGTACGGGAAATTGATTGCTGGGCGACCGGCGACCGGGTGTGCCGCTTCCGGGGAATAGCCGATTGAATAAGACTTAATGGCAATGATAAAGAGAACTATTATCCATCATGAAAAACGAGGTGAGGTATTTATGAACTCCATTGCCGGCCTTTTGCAGAACTATTTAAATAATGTAGTCTATGACCCTGAGCAGGCTGTTTTGGATCTACATAAGCTGCCGGAGGAATTTCAGGAGTTTGGGAAAAGCCTGGTTTATTTCTCGGAATGTGTAATGGAAACCGGCGCATTGGCAAAAGGCATCGCCCAAGGCAATTTAAATATTGGTTTACCGCCTCCGGGCAATGAAATGGCCGCCCCCCTCAAAGCGCTTCACGCCTCACTTAAGCACCTGACCTGGCAGACACAGCAGGTTGCCAAGGGCGATTACAGGCAGCGGGTGGATTTTATGGGAGATTTCGCCGAGGCTTTTAATGTCATGGTTGAACAGCTTGAACAACAGCGTCTGGCGCTCCTGGACCAAATTCACACCATGAGACAGAGCAGAAGCCTGTACGAAATGCTGGCAGGTCAGATCGAACAGCGTATTATCGTGACCGACCTGGATACGTCCGAAATTTTGTTTGTCAGCCGGGAAATGGATGACGGTATGGCAGATGAAGACTACGGGAATAAGTTATATCAATGGATCAAGCAGCAAACGGAAGAGATGCAGGAAAAGCATGAAATATATATAACAGAACTTGAACTGCCGGATAAGGATAAAGTTCACCATTACTCCGTATCAGTCCATCCGCTGTGCTGGAATCAGCATAAGACCCTGGCATTTGTGCTCACGGATATTAGCCCGGAACGAGAACAACTGAAAAAACTCCAAAATATCGCTAATGTTGATACCTTAACCCAGCTATGCAATCGGCGTTATGGTATGGAAGTGCTGGAAGAATGGCTTTCCGAAGGCCGAAACTTTGTGCTTTGTTTCGTTGATATTGATAACCTGAAATTTGTAAATGACTGGTGTGGGCATACAGAGGGAGATGAGTATATTATCTGTATAGCGGACGCCATGCGTGAATTCTCCCCGGACGCAGTCGTATGCCGTATTGGCGGGGATGAGTTCATGCTGCTGGTAGAAAATTGGAATCCAGAGGTGGCAGCCCAGCGCTTGGAAATGCTACGCAACCAGTTAATTGCCTGTAACGGCCCTTATGAGCGCAGCGTAAGCTATGGGGTCATCCCGGTAGGTCCGGACAATACATTACAGGCAAGTGAGCTGCTAAGTGCGGCTGATGAAAAAATGTATGAATACAAGCGCGCCTATAAATTGCAGCAAAAGAACAAATTACGGAATTATAAAACTGAAAACGGGATATAAGGCGCTTTTCGAATAGATACTAGGGCGGCTAAAAACTACAGCCATACGTAAAAACATAATATTACAGGATAAGAAAACCAAATAGCCATCCTTAAATGAGAGCAAGCCCGCAGAGTTGCCTGCGGGCTTGCTATTTAAAGCTTATATTGGTTTAAGGTATGGTTCAATAAGTTTACCTATGGAAACGGCTCATTATATTATCTGTTCCACTCGCACATGGGAGGCGGTTAAATATTGTTCTTGTACCCAGTCATAAAAGGATTCGGGCGGGTAGGAGGGAGCATTATTGTCTAAAGCCTGCCATGCCTCATCAGGGCTATAGTAGTCATTAGCAAGTTCGGTTATCATAAGGGAGTCATTATCCATAGAGGCGATTAAAGGAACGCACCGGCCTTTTTCCAGGTTATCAGCTTTTACTACTATTTCTAACCTTTTTTGTTTTACCCGTATTAAGCAATTAGTATTAGCTTTTATCCAATCTATGAATAGGGCTAAGGTTATGTTTTTAGGTATTTTAATTTTCATTTTTCATCCCTCCGATTTTATTAATATATTAAAGCTTATGGCTAAAATAAAGCAGTTAGGGGCCAGGTCTTTAGGTTCGGTTATGGTAAGTCCGGTCTGATGGTAAGTTTTCCAAGGGTAAAGTAATGATAGCCTCGCGCAGTTCATAAATAGCCATGGTGAGACGGTTTAATTGGCCTTCAATACGGATTAGCAAATAGACGGCTACGGCTATGGGAAAGCCAATATTGGCAATAAGGTTTATGAAGTCCTCCATTCTTATTCCTCCTTCATAGTATTCTTATACCAGGCTGATAATATAAAAAGGCGGTTTAGCCCGCCTTTTTTTTACTAGATAAGCTCGAAATCGGTAACTTCTCTAACTATCATGCGTGCGCCTGCTTTACCTGTCAGTTCTCCGCCACTGCCGGAGAATATATTCGCAGTTATAATATCGTCCATAGCAGTATTTATTTCCTGATCGGTAACACCGTTTTTGGCATTATAGACTCGTAACCTATGAGTTTTGTTTAGTTCACTGGTAAAGTCCAACTCTAAGGTTTTTTGTACCGCCATTTTTCAATCCCCCTTTCCCAAATCATTTAAGGAGGGTTTTACTCCTGTTTAAGTTCTAGTATATCTCTGCGTTGAATACCTAGGTTTGCTGATTCCTGCAGAGAAATAAGGTGGTTAGCTACCGAGTAGATGTCGGCATTGCTGGCATTAGGTTTTACGTCTTTATAGGTGCGGTTAATAGTAAGCTGCTGGCCAGATGCGCCTACGCCATTATCCATTACTAAGATAAGGTCGGTAGCTAACTGAATTGCATTAACTGCCATTAGTTCAACCTCCTTTGTTAAGATTAATAAAGCAAGGTTAGTTTTGCTTTATGGGCTTAGTTTAGTAATAAGTGGAGGTTTAGGGGAAAAGCCGGGGATATAGAAACCTAGGTAGGATAATTACTGATAATATATTGCCGATAAGAAAAGAGCTAGGGATTTAAAAAGAGGAGATGGAATAAGGGAACGAGAGACGAAACAGGTAAAAATAATTTTAAACCATAGCTGACCAGAAAAGGCGGAGAAGTTTCTGGGCTGCCTAGTAACGGTAATGCCGCGTAATATTTATAAGTTGAGGTAAAAACATGAATTGACAAGTGTTGTAGTTTAGTGATAACCTTTAATAACAATAAATATAAGTGGATAAATTTTTATTATTGAAGAATATTCTTAAAGCTACACGTGCCCATATATCAACTAATTTGATCAAGAAGGTCATACGTTGGTAGCACTGAGCGGCCCATGAAGTGATTGAATTACATATTTTAATTAGCTCATGAAGGCTATATCCTTTGGAATTAGGGTTATAGCCTTTTTATCATTTTTAACGGAGTTTAAGCAAGTCATTGAAAAAATGTATGGTGAGGGGAGATTTGTAATATGGATGGTAGTAATAAAGTTAGTTGGGAGAAGGTAGTGGAATTTCACGGACATGAGTGCCCTGGCCTGGCTATAGGCTATAAAGCCGCTGAGGCTGCTCAAAAGATACTGGGAATAAGTTTTTCCCCCGATGAAGAAATTGTCTGTGTGACGGAAAACGATGCTTGTGGAGTAGATGCTATACAAGTAATCACCGGTTGTTCCATGGGAAAAGGCAATTTAATCTATAGAGGAACCGGAAAGCAAGCTTTCAGCTTTTTTAACCGCAGGAACGGAGATAATATAAGAATGATTCTTAAGCCCTTTACTAAAGAAATGGAACGTAAAGAGCGCCAGGAATATATATTAAATGCGCCGCTAGACGATATCTTTCTTTTTATGCAGCCCGGATTTGAGCTACCTGAAACCGCCCGGATTTTTACCACCATTGTCTGTGAGAATTGCGGAGAGGGTGCACCAGAGCATAAGATTAGGCTGCAAGACGGCAAGAAAGTATGTCTTGATTGTGTAAAAGATTACTCTAGAGGTTGGTAGTCTTGTAATAGAAATAATAAAGGATGAAGCTATGTTGAAGAAAAGAATGGCTGTGGGGAGAATAGGCGAGACGGAAAACTATCAACGATATACCAGGAAAAAAGTATTAATACTTGTTTTACTAATACTCTTAATTATTATTACAGCAATATCGGCCGTGAATGCCGGTTCAGCCAGCTTAAATTTCCTGCAAGTTATCCAAACCTTATTAGGGTATGGAGATAGTTTTTCTGATGTGGTGATTTGGCAAATTCGTCTACCCCGGGTTTTAGCAGCCATTGTGGCCGGGGCCGGACTTTCAGTAGCCGGGTGTGTGATGCAAAATAATCTTAGAAACCCATTAGCATCGCCGTCTACCCTGGGCATATCTAATGCGGCGGCATTCGGTGCCAATATTGCTATCATTGTATTAGGAGCGGGAACTGTGCATAGCAGTGCTATGGGGGCAGTTATGATTAATAATCCCTACTTAGTTACGGTATGTGCATTTGCCTCGGGGATGACAGCCAACCTGGTAATATTATTTTTAGCCAGATTTCGGGGGTTTAGGGCGGAAGCAATGATCTTGGTAGGAGTTGCTTTAAGTTCTTTGTTTTCAGCCGGAACCATCCTTATCCAATATTTTGCTGAAGATGTTCAAGTGGCGGCCGCGGTTTTTTGGACCTTCGGGGATCTGGGCCGGGTCGGCTGGAATGAAGTTATTATTTTGACTATTTTAACCTTAGTGGCATTTATTTATTTTATGTTGCGTAGATGGGATTACAATGCGCTGGATAGCGGCGAGGAAACGGCTAAAGGATTAGGAGTACACGTGGAGAGGATTAGGTGGGAAGGCATGTTTTTTGCCTCCTTGATTACAGCAGTAGCAGTATCTTTTTTAGGAGTTATTGGTTTTATCGGACTAGTAGGACCCCAAATTATGCGGCGGATTATTGGGGGAGACCATCGCTATCTAATTCCTGGCTCGGCTTTGATGGGGGCACTAATCTTAGTAGTATCTGATACACTGGCCCGCACCATGATTTCACCTTTAGTACTTCCGGTAGGGGCTATTACCGCATTTTTCGGTGCACCAATGTTTCTTTACCTATTAGCAAGGGGGTATCAAAGAGCATGATTTTATCGGTAAAAGACCTGGCATTTAGTTATCCCAGCCATTCGGTGCTGCGGGATATAAACTTTTCCATTGGCCGGGGAGATTTTCTGGCCATACTAGGAGTTAATGGAGCAGGCAAATCAACTCTTTTAAAGTGTATTAACCGCATTTTAAAAGTGCATACCGGTTCGGTAGTAATGGAACGTGAAAATGTATTTAAACTTAATCGCAAACAACTAGCCAAAAAAATTGGCTATGTAGCCCAGCATCAGGAAAGTTTGGGTATAACCGTTTTTGATGCCGTACTTCTGGGCCGAAAACCTTATATTAAGTGGGATGTCTCGGCTAAAGATTTACAAATTACTCATGAAGCCTTGGAAAAGTTAGAATTGGAAGATTATGCTCTCAGGCTGGTTAATGAATTAAGTGGCGGGGAACAGCAAAAAGTCATGATTGCCCGGGCTTTAGCCCAGGAGCCGGAATTACTTTTACTAGATGAGCCTACTAGCAGCCTGGATTTAAAAAATCAAATGGAGGTGGCCGGGATTATTCGTGAAGTGGTAAAAAAACATCAAATTTCGGCTATGGTGACTATGCACGATTTGAATCTGGCCCTCCGTTTTGCGGATAAATTTCTCCTGCTCAAAGATGGGGAGATTTTTGCGGCGGGTGGTCTGGAAGTTATGACCCCGGAAAACATAGAAAGTGTTTATTCTGTCCCCGTAAAAGTTAGGAATTTTGAGGATGTACCGGTGGTAATTCCCGTATAAATTGTATGAGCAGATAAAAAATAAAAAGGTGTGTTAATTGATGAATAAAAAGGTAATTTTTTTAAGCCTAGTTATCTTGCTTGCTTTAAGCTTATTAGGTGCGGGCTGTGCTGGTAATCCTAATCAAGATGTAAAAACCCCTGCTAACGACAACGATAAAATTCTAATAACAGATGTTTTAGGCAGACCGGTAGAGCTGGATTCACAGGCCCAAAGGATAGTTGCTATTGGCCCCGGGGCTTTAAGGCTTTATTGCTACTTTAATAATATTGATTTAATCGTGGGTATTGAAAAAATGGATAAAGACAGTTCCACCGGCAAGCCCTATTTAATGGCTAATCCTTCCTTAGCCGAGCTGCCGGTAATTGGACAGGGAGGGCCTAATAATGCGCCCGATTTAGAAAAGCTGGTGACGGTCAATCCTGATGTAATTTTCTCTACTTATGCCTTAGATAAATCATCAGCCGATGAAATGCAGACCAAAACCGGGATTCCGGTGGTGGTATTAAGTTATGGTAAAACCTCGGTCTTTGACCCTCTAGTCAATGAATCATTAAAGTTAATCGGGGAAATTACCGGAAATGAGCAAAGGGCTCAAGAACTAATAGATTTTATGGATGAATGTCAAAGTGATTTGCATAACCGGACTAAAGATATTGCCGACAGTGATAAACCTAAGGCTTATGTAGGAGCATTAGGTATGAAAGGAGCCCATGGCATCGAAAGTACCCAGGGCAACTATTCACTGTTTAACGCTATTAATGCCAAGAATGTGGTAGATGAAACCGGAAGTACCGGCTCGGTGATGATTGACAAGGAAAAATTGCTGGAATGGAATCCGGATAAAATCTTTATTGATGGCGGCGGATATCAGATAGTATTAGAAGCTTATAAGAAAAATCCCGAATTTTATAATAGTTTAGCAGCAGTAAAGAATAAGGAAACCTATCTGCTCTTACCTTATAATTTCTACACTACTAATATTGATACGGCTATTGCTGATGCCTACCATATGGGCAAGGTTTTATATCCTGAGGAGTTTAAAGATATAGAGCCTGAGTCAAAGGCCGATGAAATTTATAAATTCTTGCTGGGTCAAGAGTTATATCAACAGATGGCCCAAGACTATGGGGGATTTAAGCAAGTAGAATTTAAATAACAAATAGGACTAAAAAAAGCTAATTAAAAGCCCGGCAAGATAGACCTAGCCAATAAATAAAATAGTAGTATTGGCACAAAAATTGCATCTCCTTCGGTGGAAAGTAAACTGAAGGAGTTGGAGTAATTGAATACACTTAAGATGAAAATTGTAGTGCAAGCTGGACTGGCGGTTGTGATAGCTGCGGCCATACCGATGGCATATATGTCAGTAACAGCCCCTGCCTTATTCACTGACGGTAATTATCTAGCCGGCGTAGAGCAGATGATTCGTGTAACTATGCTGGCCGCCCTGGTTGCTTTATTTTTAGTTATGGGCGTGTTCTATTTTATGGTATCTAAGGCTTTAAAGCCGGTTAGCCTATTAGTTGCAGGGATGCAAGAAGTCGCGGCCGGAAAATTAAACCACACCATTCAAATTAATAGCCAAGATGAACTGGGGCTACTAGCCCAAGCTAATAATACCATGGTAGCAAAATTACGCGAGTTGGTCACATACATAGCATCAGTGTCGAAAAGAATTGCCACTTCCAGTGAAGATCTTGCGGTGAATACCGAAAACGTTGCGGCTGCGGTAGAGGAAAGCCTTTCCTCGGTGCAAGAGATTTCCGCCGGTTTACAGATGGTATCGGCAACTACGGAAGAAATTAACGCCTCAGCCCAGGAAATGACGGCTTCACTTACTCAACTGGTTCATGAGTCACAGTCTGGTTCAGCTTTAGCCGGACAAATTGAAGCCAGAGCTTTAAGCATTCAGGAAAGTGCTGAAAATTCTTGGCAAGAAGTGTCTGCTTTATCTGAAGATATTAATGAAAAGCTTAATAATGCTATCCGGGAAGCTCAAATTATAGAAGAGATTTCTCATCTGGCCGATAATGTAGCGGCAATCGCAGCCCAGACTAACCTATTAGCTTTAAATGCCGCTATTGAAGCAGCCCGAGCCGGTGAACAAGGCCGGGGTTTTGCCGTGGTAGCTGAGGAAGTAAGGAAACTAGCAGAAGAATCTGCGGCAACTGTTGATAATATCAAAAAGTCTACCGGTGAAGTACAAACCTCTATTAGTAATTTAATTATGAACAGCCGGGGGATTTTAGAGTTTATTAATAACCGGGTGCTAAATGACTATAAAACTCTGGTTGATATTGGCGCCGATTATGCCGGTGATGCCCAAACCTTTTATCAATTAGCAGATAAAGTAAATCTTATGAGCAATCAGGTACTGGCAGGTGTCCAAGAAGTAAATAAAGCCATAGAAGCAGTAGCTTTCAATATGAATGAAAGTGCGGCCGGAGCCCAGGATATTACTAATGGCACAGAAAAAACCAACAATGCTGTCATTCATATTGCACAGTCTTCTACTAAACTGGCTAAAACAGCGCAGAAGATGAATGACATGCTGGCTGAGCAATTCGTGCTTTAGCTTAGTTAATATTTAAAAATGAGTCCACGGCGAAAACCTCAAATTAATCATGTTGAATGCATAAATATGTAGGTGCCGTTGGACGCAGCATGGAGATACAC
>JAEWZB010000044.1 GCA_023395515.1 Bacillota bacterium | reverse complement strand
GGTACATATAAGGCTTTAATGAAAGGCGAGAAATCAGGGGTAGAAACTTCAGCAATCAACTTTTGGGGCTCTCAGAACAACAAGGAGCAGCTTCCTCTGTTACGAGAGTACATCACAAATTTTATTCACCCTGTTTTTAACTACCGCTCGGAATCGGCAGTTATACCTGTGACGCCTACATCTCTTATCAGTGGCAATGAGCTGGCTATTCAAATGGGGCTGCCGCGTAAATCATTGTGCGGTTTTCCTGTGATTGAACATGCGGATTTTGGCAAAGAAGTTGTTAGCCGGAGTGAAAACGGGAAGGATTTCATTGTGGGGAATGTATTCAGCATGGGGAAAGAAAGTAAAACTGAAGCCCGCTTAGATAATAATTCGCTGACAATGCATACATTTATTACTGGCTCTACCGGTTCCGGCAAGAGCAATACAGTATATGAAATCCTCTATCAACTGAAAAATGGCTATAATATACCATTCTTAGTGGTCGAACCGGCAAAGGGTGAATACAAAAATGTATTTGGACAATTCCCTGAGGTGTCGGTTTATGGTACTAATCCGAAGAAATTTGATCTTCTAAAGATAAATCCTTTTCGTTTTCCTTCAGAAATTCACGTTCTCGAACATTTGGACAGATTGGTAGAACTATTTAATGTATGTTGGCCGATGTATGCGGCAATGCCGGCAATATTAAAGGAAGCCATGGAAAAAGCTTATATTGCGGCAGGTTGGAACATCATTACTTCAGTAAATCCGAAAGGGGAGGTATTCCCGAATTTTACAGATTTATTGGAACAAATTGAAAATGTAATAAATGAATCTAAATACTCTGCTGACAGCAAGGGGGACTATATCGGCGCATTGTGTACCCGTGTGCGTTCACTAACCAATGGGTTAAACAGTCTGATATTTACAAATGATGATTTAGCTGATACCGAACTGTTTGATAAAAATGTAATTGTTGACTTAAGCCGTGTGGGGTCAATAGAAACAAAGTCCCTTATCATGGGGATGCTGGTTATGAAGCTTAACGAATACCGAATGACCTCCGGCATAATCAACAGTCCCCTCCAGCACATAACTGTACTGGAAGAAGCCCATAATTTATTAAAGCGTACTTCAACAGAGCAATCTAATGAAAGTGCTAATCTTTTGGGCAAATCGGTAGAATTGCTGGCCAACTCCATAGCTGAAATGCGAACTTATGGAGAAGGATTTATCATTGCTGACCAGTCACCGGGGCTTTTGGATATGTCGGTTATTCGCAACACCAATACTAAAATTATTCTGCGCTTACCCGAACAGAGCGACCGTGAACTTGTCGGTTTTGCTGCAAGTCTTAATGAAGATCAGATAAAAGAATTGTCAAAATTGGAACGTGGTGTTGCGGCTATTTACCAAAATGACTGGGTGGAGCCCGTTTTGGTGAAAATAAATAAATGCAGTATTGAGGAAGAGCCGTATAACAGGGTTATTGATTACATTATGCCCGATATCCAAGAGATTCGAAAACAGCTTATATTCATGTTTATTCAAGGTAGGGTAGACGAGCGGCTGGACTTCAGTTTAAGTGAAATAGAGCGCCATTTAAAGGCTATGAACTTATCGTTGCGGGATAGAGAATTTATTGAGGAACAGGTATACGAATACAAAGATAGGGGGGAATTATCTTTGTGGAGTGATGCTAATTTTAAAAGACTTTCTCGTTATATTACTGATTTTATAGATATGCGTGTACGAATAAAGGAATGCGTTTCAGCCTCTGTGGACAATATAGAACTCACCGGAGAACTTGCCAAAATTGTTAATAAGGTTCTCCCCGGTGTCTCCAAACAGGTGATTATTACACTAAGTCAATGTTTTATGAAAGATTTCAGTATGGGGCAAGATGAAAAGGACACAAGGGGAAAGATTTATATGCAGTGGATAGAATCAGTGAGAGAGGGGAGTGTGAAATTATGATAGAAATGGCAGCGCTTACCGCCGAAGTGTCAGAGATTGCCACTCAGCGGCTGGCTGAGTGTGCGCTTGGCAAAATGACAGAGGGCAAAATATTCGATAAACCCATAAGCGAGTATGATAAACCGCTGGCTAAAGAACTTCCTCCTAACACAACCTATAGCCTTAACGAGAATATAAAAAACATATATAAGACTGATGGACAAGGTAGAATTATTAGTTGCGAATATATACCAAAACGAACGCCAGAAAATACACGAGATAATAATGCCCAGATCTCAGTTGGTGCTGAGGAACGAAAAAATAGTGATCAAGGGGGGCATCTTATCGGACGGGATATAGGCGGCGATGGTGGGAGAGGTAATCTTGTTGCCATGGATTCTCGAATCAATCAAAGTGGTTATAAACGGATGGAAAATGACATAAAGAAGGATATCGATGATGGAAAGGATGTAATGGTTAAAACAGAAATTGAATACTCGGAAAATTCTAAACGCCCGGACAAAATAACTTCAACGGTTACTGTTGACGGTAAGGATACGGTATATACATTTGATAATAATATTGATGGTTCATTGATGGAAAAACTAGAACATATTTGTAATGAATCTGATATTGCCGTGCTCAAAGATGTACTAAATGAAACTGAAGGCACAGTATCCTCAATAAAAGAAGAATTTGATGGAGCAGCAAAACTTGAAAAAACAACAGCTTTGATCACTTATAAAGATGAAAATGGTAAAAATCTTTATAGAACGATGGTTATCGATAATAGTGGAGGTGTTTCGTGATGTCTAAATTAGAAGAACAGGCCGTAAGACTTGTGAAGGAATTATTACCTGATTTTCAAAAACTCGAATTTAAAGCTACGATAGGAGATAGCAGTCATTCGATAGAGTTTTTTGTGTGGGTAAACCATAACCGGTATCAATGTTATGAACTTGTTGAAAACGGAAACATTGATGAAATAAAGATGGAAAGTTTATTTGACGCTTATGCCGATAGTTTCAGGAGTTCTGATGAGTATAAAAAGGGAGAGGTAAATAGAGTACACTTTATTATTGAAACATAAGGGTAAAAATGACATGCTGGCTAAAAAGTTTAAATTTTTTAGCTTTTATATGACAAGAAAACAGTAAAACGGGAGATATCATTTCTCTCGTTTTATTTTTTTCTTGACCTATGAGGGAACTAAGCTCGCTCTTCGGCAGAGTTAAAATAATTCATAAAATAGGCTTTCATAAAAAACTTTAAGAGCCACGCCTATTTATTTGAATAACATTTTCCCAAAGCCGCAATAATCTGGTGCATTTCTTCTGTGAGTGTTTTAATGGAAACCCATGTACTGTAAACATATTTCTCTAAAGCGAAATTTTTATGTTACTGGGACAAATTCTGTCCCTCTATATTTACTATGATAATGTTGAAGGATGGATAAAAAAATTCGGCGCGCAAATTGGAGAAGCAGTGGCGAGAAAAGTTTTTAGGTGAGGGCTATTCATTTTTAGAGGAGGGTGTTTATGAAGAAGAAGGATTATAACTCAGGAGTCAAAAATGGGTTAAAACTTTCAGAGAAGATTATTGCAAGAGATACAAAAACGCTAGAGCATATCTTATCTCAGGTAAACAAGTTACCTGAAATTTTTGATGATATAAAAGTGACAATATCGGAATTATTGTCAAATCTTGAGGATATAGAAATAGAAAGGTATTATGAGATTATCAAAAAGTTAAAATCAGAAGACTTAGAGTTTGAAGAAAAGATAATCGTGATCAAACTAATTAATAAAACAGCTTTGGAATTTCCGCCTAATGATAACCAAAAACAGTTTTTGCGTAAGCTATGTAAATATCTCAAAATAGATATTAATGATACCATCTATAACAATTATGAAAATATTAATATAACGGAAAAAATAGACAGTATTAGTGTACAGAAAGCGTTGTATCAGATTATGAAGGAATATCTATATCTTGAGGAAAACACACATGAGTATGGGAATAAATATGATAGTATTTTAAATTATTTTTCAAAAGCCGTAGATAATGAAGTCACAGAAATTGTGATTAATATTAAAGTAGCCATATTTGGGGTCGAGTGCTTATATGAACAGTATTACCAATATGACGACGAAATAACGGATTTATTGAAGCGAATGGAGATATCTCTGATAAAACTTGCAATAGTTGAAATGCTCTGTGAATTAATGCCAACATTTTCTTTTAGGTATATGAAAACTTCTGAATATAAAGCTGAATTAAAGGAAGGTAAAATAAATAATGCACAGCTGGCCTCATACATATTGGATGCTGATGAAGATGTCAATTATGATAGCCCGAAATTTGTGTGGGGATTCAAATACGATGATGATTATGGGGATCATATAATTGTGTTTGTTTCAGAAGGATTATTTATACCAAAAGAAAACAAATTTATATTTATTAGATATAACGAAATAAGAGGTATTAAAGAAGGTAAGAAGCAACTTGCGTTTTATCTGTATAACGGTTATTTATTATGCGGAGAAGAACTACAAGATATAAAAGCTAAGCAGATTGAATTTAAAAGGGTCCCAACGAATACGGGAATAATACGAGCCATTCGAAAGGCTGTAACTTGTATAATTGATGCATGCGATGGTTCCATCCCAGATGTTTCAAGTGATGTTAAAGAAATTATTAAAAAGCGAATTAGGAAAATATAAATATCATCACCACATATTTAGCTGATGATATATTTATAGCAATCATAGAATAAGTAAAAAATTTGATAATGCCTTAGCAAAAATATGCTGTGAAAAAATGAAGCTATAGCAATTATTGATTGTGATACTTCACAAATGGCTAGGTATAGCATTTTTATCCCGAATAACACCTCCCCATAGACAAAATAATCTGCTGCATTTCTTCTCTGAGTGATTGAGGCTTAATAACCTCTAGTGTGGCTCCTTGGCTTAAAAGCCACATATTAATACCACGGCTTAAAACCTGGGCTTCGAAGATAGGGCCTTTATCGTTTTGGCCTATTATTCGAGCATTAGGTAATCTGTCTAAAACGGCTTCCTGAGATTCACCCCAGAAACAGAATTGTATAGTTATTAGTTCACCTGATTGCATGAACTGAATTTTTTTTCTCAGTTCACCTTCTTCAAACCGTTGGCAGTATGGTTGATAAAAGTGCTCATTTGAAATACTGTAATTGGTTATCTTATCCAGCCGGTAAATGGTCGGAGTATCATAGTCGGTTCCCTGGATATATGCCATTAGGTAAAAGTAGTACTCGGAAAATAAAATACCCTGTGGATGCAAGGTGCGCGTGACCTCTTTTTGGTCTCCAGCCCGTATGTATTTGACCTCTAATAATCTTTTTTCCCGCACGGCCCGGGATAAATCCCATATTTTGTGGATTAGGGGCTGAGAGTGTTCTAAAGGTTTATAATGATATCTTTCGTTAATAAGTATTTCTTTTATATGTAAACGTTCATTTTCCGAATTCTGTGATACTAATTTATCTAATAATAGGTTCATTTCTTCACTGGGAAAAGCCCGGCTTTCTAATAAGATTTTAGTAATGGCTAAAATCTCAGGGTTAGTTAGCCATATATTTTGTTCACGGAACAAAGTATAGGCTTTTTGGGAACGATTATAAACAATATCCGTATTTGATTCTTCCATATAAAATTCATGCAGATAATTTCTTAAATCCTTAATATCCCTCTGGATAGTTTTTTCATTAACCCCGTAGTAGAGTGCTTCCCGAGCCTTATTTATTTGTTCTCCTCTTGACAGCCGTTCATAAAGTGCCAACATACGGTTTATTTTAAGCTGCGAGTTATATTTCTTCTTTGATTTTTCCATTTTTATCCCCTAGTTAATGATACTTGGTAATCATAACCATTTTTCCTATTTATTCTTCCTGTTTTTACAAAAACCTTTTTCTTTTGCCCGCTTTGACGAATAATAGTATGAATTTGACCTTTTTATCCATTTTACGTCTGAATAAGGACAATTATTGTCCTTTAAAATTAAGATTTCTTATTTTTTTATTAAGGGACAGCTTCTGTCCCTTACAGTTATTAAACTAGTCGTTAGGAAGTGCGTTTTTTATTTAATCATGAAAGGGGAAGGAGCATGTTATAAGGTTTTGATTAGCTCTAAGTAGAGAAAATTATTGAAGAAAAGGATGAGGTGTGATGAATAAACCCTATGTATTTTTCGATTATCAAAAATTAATATGTGCAGTAGTTTTTATTTTATTTACAACATTAATGTTAGCCGGATGTAGTGACGGTGTAATCCCCGAAAAGCCTCAGCAGCAAGAGGAAATAGTTAGTGAAGCGAAACGCTATGTAATTATGAGTGACAGAAAATGTGGTTTTATTGATGAAAAAGGCACTATAGTAATTAAGCCGCAATATGACAATTGTTCGGATACTTTTTCCGAAGGCCTTTGCTGGGTAATGTCGGGAGATAAGTATGGATATATAGATACTTTCGGACAATATGCTATAAATCCTCAATTTGATTATGCGGATGATTTTAAAGAAGGCTTAGCCTTAGTGCAATTAAAAGGTAAGTTGGGTTATGTGGATAAAGCTGGTGATATGGTTATTAATGCACAATTTGATAATGCCGGTTCGTTTTCAGAAGGTTTGGCTGTTGTGCAGGTAGGAGACAGGTATGGTTATATCGATAAGAATGGTAAAATAGTTATTAATCCCCAGTTTGATGGTGCTGCTCCTTTTAAGGAAGGGTTGGCATCGGTTAAATTGGGTCAGCGTACCGGTTATATTAATCCGCAAGGTGAGTATGTAATTAACCCGCAATATTTTGGGGCTGACAGTTTTTCCGAAGGATTAGCTTTAATTCAAGAAGGCGTAAATGTAGGCTTTATAGACAAAAACGGAGCAACCGTCATAAGACCGCAGTTTTCTTATGCGAGTAAATTCAGTGAGGGAATGTCTTGTGTTGAAGTTGGGGATAAGTATGGCTATATTGATAAAACCGGCAAGCTGGTTATTAATCCGCAGTTTGATGATGCGTTTCCTTTTAAGGAACAGCGCGCCTGTGTAAAAAGTGGTGATAAATGGGGGTATATTGACCCAACCGGTAAATATGTCATTAATCCGCAATATGATGAAGCAGGTGAATTTAATGATGGTATGGCCTATACCTTTACATATGACATTGAAAACCAGACTGTAAATATGAAATATCTAGATTTAAACGGAAAAACAGTATGGTTACTAGACCTGAAGGAGTCTGATTTTGAAGAAATAATACAAGAAAATAGTACTTCGGCAGGCAGTAATAACTATTTGCCGTATAATGAAGATGATTCTTATTACTATGATCCATATGATGATTATGACCTTTATGAGGAAACCTACGGGGACGATTATTATATTTACGATTAATTGAATAAAGGGATTTAATATAGTACCATTTAGACAGAAATGGCCGATAAAGTCTGGACTGCTAGGCTTTCATGTTTTGCTATTTTTCGCATAGTGAAAGGATGGCTGTAATTATGGGTAGGCGTTATAAAGAGGACCAACGGAAAATAAAAGAATATAAGAAACATCCCCTGACTAATTTTGCCGATTCCATAAACCGTTCGATGATAGGTGAACCCGGGGAGTTAACCAGAGGAGGCTGCCTTGCCCGGATTACTACTACAGTTATAATCATCGGCATATTGACTATTCTTTATTTATTTACCATAAAAGCCTCAAGCGGATAATGGCCTGATACATATTTATCTAATAACTAAATGGCTGTCCTTATAATCTTGTTCAAGATGGGGGATGGCCCTTTTTATAGCTTATTTAAGCGGTTATTGTAAATCTGTGTTTAGTAGTAGTTTATTGTGTTGTAATATGAATGAAGGTATGAAGCGGGGTTTTGTTTAATTAATAGTGATAATAATAATTCAAGAATTAAAAATATAGGATAAAGGTGAAATAAATGCGGCAAAAGATATTAGCTAAGCTTTATGAATTAAGAGGAGCATATATTTCCGGCAATGATTTAGCGAAAGCTTTAGGTGTTAGTAGAGTGGCGGTATGGAAACATATCGAAGCTTTAAAACAAGAAGGCTATGATATTACGGGAATATCCGGCAAGGGTTATAGTTTAAAAGATGAAGGCAGCATAATTATACCTCCCGAAGTAATGCGGAATATGCCTGACTCTAATCTGTTTAAGCAAATCCTCTTTTATCCGACGGTCAACTCCACTAATGAAACCGCCAAAACCCTAGTAGCTGATAAAAAAGGGGAAGAAGGAATAGTAATTGTGGCCAGAAAACAAACCGCTGGTAAAGGCCGTTTAGGCCGGAGGTGGGAATCCGGGGTAGGAGGCCTATGGTTTTCTTTAATTTTAAGACCGAGGTTACCTTTGCGTGAATTACCTTTGTTATCATTAGTTTTTGCGGTTGCGGTTGCTAAGGCTCTGGATCAATTTTTAGTTACACCCAGCCAGATTAAATGGCCTAATGATGTCTTGGTTAAGGGCAAGAAAATAGGCGGAATTTTATTAGAAGGAAGTGGACAAGTTGATAATGTGGAAAATGTTATTGTAGGGATTGGGATTAATATTAATCAGGAATCTTGGGCTGATGACATTGGGAAGATAGCTACCTCTTTAAAGCAAGAAACTAAAGAGGAAGTTTCTAATAATGTTATTTTGCCGGTGGTGTTATCAAGTTTGGAAAGTTATTATAATTTATTTATAAACGAAGGCTTTGCTGCTATAAGAGAAGAATTTAAAGAGAAGTGCCTGCATCTGGGCCAAAGTGTTTCCGTGCAACAAATGAACCAGGCAGTTACGGGGATTAATACCGATATTGATATTCAAGGCAGTATGTTATTAAAAGTTAATGATGATATTATTCACGTCACTACTGGTGATGTAAAGATTATTTAAATACAGGAGGCTTAGGAGTGTATCTTAAAAAGTTAGAACTTAAAGGTTTTAAATCCTTTGCCGATAATACCGAGATATACTTAAACCCTGGTATAAATATAATTGTAGGACCTAATGGCTGCGGCAAAAGTAATGTGGTTGATGCTATCAGGTGGGTATTAGGTGAAGCTAATGTCCGTCACTTAAGAGGACAAAAAAGTGAAGATGTTATCTTTAACGGTACCGATAAAACTAGAGCACTAGGTATGGCTAGTGTAGAAATGACGCTAGATAACTCTGATAACATTCTTCCCTTAGATTATAACGAAGTAATGGTAGCCCGCAAGGTATTCCGATCCGGGGAAAGTGAATTTATTTTAAATAAATCTCGGGTAAGAATGAAGGATATCGGCCATTTATTTATGGGGACTGGTTTGGGTAAAAGGGGTTATTCCATAATTAGTCAGGGGGAACTGGAACAAGTATTAAACGGACAACCTATGGACCGCCGCTTAATTTTAGAAGAAGCTTCGGGGGTAATTAAATATAGACAACAACGTGATGAGGTCACCAAGCGGATTACAGAAACGGGCCAGGATTTATTAAGGGTAGCAGATATTCTAACGGAATTAAATCAGCACCAAGAGGATTTACATATAAAGGCAGATAAAGCTAACAAGTATATAAATTGCTCAGCCGAATTAGATAAAACCGAAAAGGACTTATTACAATTTGAGTTAAGCAAATTACTAAAAGATTATACTTTGAAAAGTTCCGATTTAGAAATACAACGTCAGGAGCTGCAGGAGGTAAAACAAAGCGAAGCAGAAAATGTCCGGCAGCTTAACCAGTCTGAAGAACGCCTGGAACAGATACGATTAGAAATAAGCCAATTAAAAGAAGAAATGTTTGCTATGGAAAATAAAAAACATAACTTAGAGGGCGAAATCAGGCTTAGCCAGGAGCGAATAAATAATAACCTGGGTAGAATTGAAACGGCTGGCTTAGATGAAAATAAATATGCAGAACTGTTAGCCAATATTTCTAAAGAGGTGGAGGCTAGGGAACAAGATTATGCTCAAGAAAAAATGGCTTATGAAAGCAAAAAAGCCGAGGCAGATAAACATAAGCTGAGTCTGGATAATTTAGCTGGGGAAATTAAAAAGCTAACCGATAAGTTTGAAGCGGAAAAAGCCCATATTTTTACCCATGTGGAAAAGGAGTCGGAGCTTAAAAATTCTATTACCGAAAAAGAGGAAGAAGTACGAAGAATTAAGGAAAAAAGAGAAAGAATCATCTTCAAAAAAGAGGAGTTAAGTACTAACATCAGTAATAACCGTTTAAGCTATGCTGACTTGGAAAAGGAATTTAGGGAATTTGAAAAGGAAATAGCAGCTATTACGGTGGAGCTGGAAGAATTAATAGCTGGTAAAGCTACCGCCGATGCTAAGTTAAAAGATGTGGAACAAGAAATAGGCCAGTTGGAAAATCAACTGCGGGTGAGTAATAACAGCTTAATTAGTTTAAATGATAATGAGGAAAAAATGCTGGGTTACTCGTCCGCGGTAAAAAAAGTATTAAAGTCAACTGATAATTTACCAGGCATTATGGGAGTAGTAGGAGAAATACTGCAAGTACCGGAAGGGCTTGAAGTTGCTATAGAGACTGCCGCTGGTAAGGGCTTGGAAAATATTATAGTAGATAGTGCCAGGACTGCCCAAAATGTCATTACTTTCCTGAAAAATGAACAAGCAGGCCGGGTAACTCTCTTACCCTTAGATATCCTTAAGGCAGGAAAACTGCCGGATAGCTTAATCCATAAAATTAAAATGGAAACTGGGGTTTTAGGTCTGGCTTCCCAATTAGTAGAGTTTGAACCGCAATTTCAGAAAGCGGTTGAATATTTATTAGGCCGGGTTCTAATCGTAAAGGATATGGATACCGGTATTAAGTTATTTAAAAAACATAATCTCCCCTTACGTATAGTTACCTTGGAAGGGGAAGTTATTAATAATAGTGGGGCTATGACCGGTGGTACTAACAAAACTAACCATACTTATAGTCCTCTTAAACGTAAAAGCGAACAAAAACGCCTCAGCCGGATAATTCACGAATTTAAAAGTAAACTGCAAACTAGCTTAAGCTATAAAGCTAACTTGCAGCAGAAGTTAGCGCAAATAGAAATTAACTTAAACAAAACCAAACAAACAGTTACTGAAAAACAGTTTAAATATGATTTACTAGCCAAACAAATGGAAGTAGTTCTTAAAGAAATAGATAGTGCCACCCGGCAAAGACAAGAATTATTAATAAATATAGAAAAAATGAGTCAGGACATAGTTGAACTGGATAAGGTTATAAGAGCAGAACAGGAAAATTTAACTGAGCTGCAATCTACCAGTGAAATAGTATCTAAGCAGTTAGAAGACATAAGAAATGATATAGAGAAAAAGCGCCGTGATTATGAAGTGGGGCAAGAAAGGTTATCCTCTTATGAGGATTATTTAACGGCTAAAGCCAAAGAACTGGTTAATATTAAGAGCAGTGTTGAACAGTTTACACAAGTTAAAAGCTCTTATTATCAAGCCCTGAATGATGCGGTGCAAACTAAAAATACTTTAACGGTAGAAGTAGACCAAGAGCAAATACGCAAGGCGGATTTAACTGAGGCTAGCCAAGAGCAGGAGAAGCTGTCTAATAATATTAATATTGCTATCAGTCATAAAAAAGCCGAGGAAAAGCAGCAAATAGAAGGACTGGATAAGTTAAAGACTATGCTTAAACCTTTACGGGATAAGATTCTGGAAGTAGAGACCCTTATTCATAGAAATGAAATTACTGCTACCCGCCTGGAAACCGAGCTAGCCAGTTTAGAACAAAAGTGGCGGGATGCCTTTCATTATGAACCGCCTGATTATAAGGAAGTTTTTTTGAGTCCTAATGAGGTACGGACCCTTAAAACTAATTTAACCAGGCTGCAACAGGAAATAAGTGCAATAGGACCGGTAGATTTAGGTGCTATTGAAGAATATGAAGAGATTAAAAAAAGGGTATCTTTCTTATCCGCGCAATTTGAAGATTTGACTAAAGCTAAGGAATCCTTAGAAAAACTGCTAGATGAGACGGAAAAAATAATGGTGAAGAATTTCAGCCAATTCTTCCTGTTAGCTAATGAAAGTTTTAAAAAGACTTTTGGTGAGATTTTTGGCGGGGGAGAAGCCTTCTTAACTTTAGATAGTGATAAAGAACGCTTAGAAGCAGGAGTTAATATACAAGTGAAAATGCCGGGCAAGAAACTACAATCCCTAACCCTGTTATCGGGCGGGGAACGTGCTTTGACTTGTATAGCTTTTATATTCGCCTTATTAAGACTAAGACCGGCTCCTTTTTGTCTATTAGATGAAATAGATGCGGCTTTGGATGAAACCAACTTAGTAAGGTTTTCAGATTTCCTGCAAAGAATGGCTCAAGATATTCAATTTATTATAATAACTCACCGGCAAGCTACAATTGAATGCGGAGAAAATTTATATGGTATCACTATGCCCCAAGAAGGTATATCATCAGTATTAACCCTTAATCTAGCTGAAGCGGAGAGCTTAGCCGGTTAATTTATCCGAAAGGAAGCGATAGGAATGGCACTATTTGATAAGTTTAAAGGTAAGAAAAAAGAAGATAAAGAAGCGGCAACCACGCCCCTAGTGGAGGAAGAAAGCCCGGAAGGGGAAGAAACCTCTGTAGTAAACCATAGTGAAGTAATTGCGGAAAAAGAACCTGAAACGAAAAAAGGTTTTTTGGAGAAATTTAAAAAAGGGTTAAGTAAAACCCGGGCTAATATAAGTGATAAAATTGTTAATCTAGTCAAGAATAACAAAACCTTAGATGATGATTTTTGGGAAGAATTAGAAGAAATTTTAATCCAAGCTGATGTAGGAGTAAATACTTCCCTGGAATTAGTAGAAAATATTAAAAAAGCGGCCAAGAAACAGAAAACCGATAATTCTGAGCAAGTGATGGGCTTAATCAAAGAGGAAATTAGCAATCTTTTGCAAGCCTATAATTCTGATATTGATATTTCCGCTGCTCCTACCGTTATTTTAGTAGTAGGTGTAAACGGAGCCGGCAAGACTACCTCTATAGCTAAAATGGCTAACCGATATAAAAAAGAGAATAAAAAAGTTTTATTAGCGGCGGGGGATACTTTCAGAGCAGCCGCCATAGATCAACTGCAGATTTGGGCTGACCGGGTGGGAGTAGAATTAATAAAACATCAGGAAGGTTCCGATCCCGGAGCGGTAGTTTTTGATGCTTTAAGTGCGGCCAAAGCGCGTAAATCTGATGTAATAATAATTGATACCGCCGGCAGGTTGCAAAACAAGACTAATCTTATGAAGGAAATAGGCAAAGTAAGAAATATTATTGAACGGGAAATTCCCGGAGCACCCCATGAAGTCCTATTAGTGGTAGATGCTACCACCGGGCAAAATGCCATAAGTCAAGCCCGGGTCTTTAAAGAAGCTACTTCCGTTACCGGAATCATTCTGACTAAGTTGGATGGTACTGCTAAAGGCGGTATAGTATTAGCCGTGGCTAAAGAACTGGATATACCAGTAAAGTTAGTAGGAATTGGTGAAGCAATGGAGGATTTAAGAGACTTCTCGGCGGAAGATTTTACCGAAGCCTTATTTGGATAGTATATTGTAGGGGCGGCCTGCGGTCGCCTCAGACTGTCCGAAAACCATAAAAAAATCAAAGAAAAAAAGAGTATACAGGCACCGAGAAAACGGAAAAAAAGCTATAATAAACATAAAAGAGTAAGAATGGCGGTGCTAAAAATGGGAT
>JAEWZB010000120.1 GCA_023395515.1 Bacillota bacterium | reverse complement strand
AAGCCGGGGTGGTAGGTTCATTACTACTGTTTCCTTCACTGCTGCTGGAAGCAGGGGGAGGATTATTAAGGGCTTGTTGCTGTGCCTGCTGCAAGGCTTGGTTTAAAGCTTGGTTCAGCAAGTTAGCCGCATTGCTGGGCGTAGGAGCTCCCGCTGGTGCTCCCGGAGGTGTTCCCGGCGGAGGGCTGCCCTGGTTCTGACTCATATTGTTAAAGGTATTTTGTACCCAGCCTTGTTGCCCAGCCCATTGGCCTAATTGTCCAGGGGGCATGGGACCCGGAGGACTGGGAGGTGCTCCGGGTTGGCCGCTAGTCGCCTGACCGGGACCAACATTGGCAGACTGGCCGCCGGAGGTTACTGAGCCCTCACCTTGTAGGACGCTCATGCTGCCGCTGCCGTTACTGTTTACTACATTTTGCCAGAAAGTACCTCGGATAGCAGCTACTCCCCAAGGCATATCTACCGTAACTTTGACCTTTTTCTTTTCGGCAGTCTGATACCAGGGAACTTCTTCTTCGGCGGCTAAGAGGTCATAACGGTCAGTATTGGCCGCTAATAAACGGGAAGTTTTTTTCCAAGCGGTTACGGTAGGGTCTGCTGCTTCATCTTCAGCAGTAACCACGGCTAATTCAGATAAAGCTCCAAACAAGGTACCGATGGGAAGCTCTATTTGCAAATTGTCCACGGCGGTGCCGGGTTGTCCGTTATGTTTAATATAGGCACGGCCTATAGATTCTTTTATTGTAATGATGCTGCCGGGTTCCAGCAGCAAGCTGCTGCCATCGGGGTAGTCGATCTGGGCGGAGGCCCCGGCTAAAGTTTCTATAGTATCACCGGTTCCTATTTGCTGAGACGCACTGACGGTGACGGCTGCTTGACCGGAACGGCTTAGCTTTACTTCACCTTTGGTTATTTTTAAAATACCGTATAGCTGGCGGGTGGCCAGTCCCGGGTCGCTGGTAAGCAGTACTGCCAAAGCGCGGCTCATGTCACCGCGGGTAATATCATGGTCAGGGTTGATAGTGCTGTCTTTAAGGCTTATCATCCCGGCATCTATAGCCATAGCCATTTCCCGAGCAGCCCAGTGGTCGAAAGGCATATCATTTAAAGCCGGCAAGGGAACACCGCTGTCTTTTTCCGAGGAAAGTCTAAAGAGCAGGCTGATAGCTTGGGCACGGGTCAAGGGCTGCTCAGGCTGGTAGCTGCCATCTCCGAATCCCTGCAGGTAGCCAGCTTGGACTGCCGTATTAATGTAATTAAAGGCCCAATGTTCCGGGCTTACATCATTAAAAATACTAGCTTCGGTATTGCCGGTGCTAAGCTGGGCGGCTTTGCTGATTATTACAGCCGCTTGGGCACGGGTCAATCCTTCATCAGGGCGGAAGCTGCCATCGGTAAATCCGCCCATAATGCCCCGGGCATTTATGTAGTTAATATACACCAGGTTGCCGTTATCCGGGTTTACATCACTGAAAAGACTAGTGCTAGCGGGGGAGGGTGTGTCACTGCCAGGTTCTGCTAAAATTGCCTGACCGGGCCACAGCAGACCTAAAGTAAGAAGTCCAACTAAAATATAGGTTAGGACTCCTTTTTTCTTTCTCATCACTTCAATCATTCCTTTCCGAACATAAACGTTTGTTTTTACCAAACAACTATTTTTATATATTTCCCTCTTAAGAGAAATATTCCCTGCTTATTTAAGCCGCGTTGATAAAAAAAGGATTATACTACATAAATACTACTTAAAAGTGGGGAGTGAAACGAATTTCAACTTTAAATAAGTCCCCGTCAATTTTAACCTCAAACTTACCCCCGCATATTTGGGTAAAGCTTTGGGCAATAGAAAGTCCTAAACCGGAACCTTCACTAGTTCTGGATTCATCTCCCCGTACAAAGCGCTGCAAGATTTCCTCGGTACTAAAATTCATCTCATAGTTAGCGGTATTTTTAATGGTTGCTACTATTTCTTTTTCCTCAATGTTCAAGTCGATAAAAACCCGGGACCCGGACAAAGAATATTTTAAAGCATTAGCTATTAAGTTCTCCCATACCCGGTACAGCTTTTGTCCATCACTTAATATATAAAAGGGTTCATCAGGGATATTAACTTTAAAGGTAAGATTAGAGTCGTTAATTGCTTCTTCCATATCAGCCAGGGTCTGTTTTATTAATCTGGCTAAATCCAGTTTTTCTACATCCAGACTGATGTTATCATTGCTGGCCTTGGCCAGGTCAAATAAGTCTTGAATTAGATTTTTCAAGCGCTCTGATTTGTGGCTAAGTATGGCAATATAATCCTTAACATGTTCCGGTAAACTTTCTTCCTTATTTAATAATTCCACATAACTAATAATCGAAGTTAAGGGAGTTTTTAAATCATGGGATACATTAGTAATCAAATCTATTTTCATCCGCTCAGATTTAATCTGCCGGGCTATAGCAATATTCATGCCGGCCTGAATGGAGTTGAGATTTTGCGTAGCTTCGAATATATCGGTGTCTTTTTCCATTTCTAATTTAGTTTTCATATCCCCGTTTTTAATATTTTCAATATGATCAATTAACTTGCCCAAGTCAGTTATAGTTTGCTGGTATTGTTTTAAATAACGGTAAATAAGGTAAATCCCTATCCCGGCAATTATAAAGCCCATAAAGATATTGCCGGATAAGACAAAGCAGACGGAAATAAAAGCTAATATTCCCTCGGCAGCTACTAATATATAAGCCCGGTTTAACATCATCTTTTGCCAAGGCTCTTGGTTTTCATAATGCCGGTACCAGGTTAAAGCGTAAGAAAGGGAATTAGTAGTGAAAAACTTTTTACGGTTAATGACCAGGTCAATAAGCATTAGATAAAACCACCAAAAGCCGCCTAAGAAGAAAATACTGGCAAAGGTAATGGAAGCTATGCTTTCTAAAATCTGGGGATAACCGAAATAAGCGTAAGAGCTAGTAATTCCTACGGCAACGAACAGGGCGAAAAAGGAAAGCATGATTTTAAATTCCAACCATACTTTTCCCGACCAGGAAGCCAATTTATGGTCAAATTCCCGCTTGTCCTGCCGCTTAACCAAGGCATAAACTAAAAGCATTATGCCGGTTAAGCCAAGTAATATATATACGGTGCCAATAACAGGCAAGGTCTGCTGTTCCGCATAGTATAGGGAATGTGAGTAGAGGTTTTCGGTTAAAGGGTCTTTAACTGCTAATAATACTCTAATATTATTTAATTCATCGGGCTCATAGCCTCTAAGGTTAGGGACCAACCCTTTATAACCGCTGTCCAAGCGGTTATAATCAATTTTTTTGCCCTTTTCTATGATAGATATTTTTTCACCATCTAAATACCAGATGTAATTATAGCCAGCCGATAATTTGGGTAAATTGCCGTCAGTCATGTTTTCTAATAATTTTTCTAATAAGTCATCCGGTATATTTTTAGCTATCATATTATTGTTTTCATTAATGGCCAAATATTGCAGATTTTCGCCTTCCCGCTCTGCGTAGTTGGAGAAACCTTCAAATACATAGTTATTATCCGGGTGCTGTACTGATGATAATAAGCGATTAAAATAAAAGCTGGTTCGTTCTTTGAAAGCATAACTATCTTTATAATCAACAAAGGGTGAGCGTAAAGCTTCTAAATTTCCATTAACTGTATTTAAAACCGATATACTAATGAAGGATAGACTAATAATTATGCTGATACCTAGAAAAAAGCAGAGCCAAGCTCTAAATGGTTTAGATTTTTTCGATTTTATATCCAATGCCCCATACCACCTTTAAATATTTTGGCTCCTTCGGATTTATTTCGATTTTTTCCCGGATACGGCGAATATGTACCATAACGGTATTTTCTACTTTGTAGGCCGGTTCCTCCCAAACCCGTTCATATATTTCCTCAGCGGGGAAGATACGCCCCGGATAACGCAGCAGAAGCTCTACAATTTTAGTTTCCGTAGCCGTTAATTTTACTAGGTCACCATCTACAGTTAAGGTATAGCTTTCCAAGTCAAAGCAAAGCCCGCCTGATTGTAAGAGGTTGGCATTACTGGGCACATTAACATCTCCTAAGCTCAAATACCTTCTTAGCTGGGATTTGACCCGGGCCATAAGCTCCAGACTATTGAAAGGCTTAGTTACGTAATCATCAGCCCCTATAGATAAACCTAAAATCTTATCCGTATCTTCAGATTTAGCAGATAAAATAATAATGGGAATATTTCTTTCCTGCCTGATTTTCATAGTAGTGGATAAGCCATCTAAATTAGGCATCATCACATCAAGTATAATTAAATGCACCTCGTAGTTTTTAATTATGTCCAGTGCCTGCAGCCCGTCAAAAGCTTTTAAAACCTCATAACCTTCATTTTGCAGGTTAATGGCAATAGCTTTTACAATTTCCTGATCATCATCAACTACTAGAATACTTGGCTTTTCCATATATACCACCCCCTCTCACATTAATTTAAATCCACTGCAAAAGGTATAATTCGCTAGTTGAATGTATAAATATTCCGTCACCAGCCTCCGCATGGGGATACACCAACTGCTTGTTTCAAGAAAAAAGAAGTACCGGGCCAATTCACATCCATGTTCAATGGCCCGCTCACCCCGTCCGTGGGGTTCGCCCTCTTTTTTCTTTCACCTTCGCAGGGTGTATCCTCCATGCTACGTCAATGTTCCTACATATTTATACATTCAACATGATTAACTGAGGTTTTCGCAGTGCAATCAATTTAAATCCTTCAGCCATAATAATACGATAAATGTTCGGACTTACAAAATACTTAATACGTTTCTTAAGAATTTCTTACATTATCTAAGCAAGGTGAGCTGCAATGTGTGAGGAATAAGGTGTGGGGTGCTGTTATGCTTCCTGGTGCTTGACAATATTAATAGGTTAAGTTACAGTTTACTAGTAAATCACTTAATTATTAATTTACTAAACTACTAGATAAAAACGAGGTGTATATAATGAAAATACCCGTAACTTTAAAACATAAACCAGTAATAGTGGTAGATAATTATGAGGATGTAGATGGCAGAAGTGCCTATAAATCCGATGCCAAAGGGTTATCCCTGGGTCTGGCTCAGTGGAATGACCGGGGCAAGGTGGAGGTTTCCGCCAAGGTGTGGAGATATACGGGGGAAAAATGGTCCAGGCAATCGGAGGAATTACCCCTGCATAGGGTACTGGATTTAGCTTTGCTTATATGTAAAACCAGGCAGCACTTTATGGAAGCTTATCGCTACGAAAAGCTATATAATCCTGAACAAACTACTATTGATAGAATTGGTGTACAAGGGGATGCCATGACGGTGGAAATATGCACGGAAAATCCCTTAATTGATGAAGATATTAAACTTTTCCGGGATTGTATTAATCAAGATGATGAACTTATCGGGGAAAGATTAAGAGTTCTGGCAGCTATTTTAAAAGATATGGGTTATTAAAGGAGAGTTAAATAATGAGATTATCCGGCGAAAGAAAGAAAGAATTGCAGGCTGAATATCAGCTAATGAAACCTGACATGGGGTTATTAGCAGTAATTAATAAAGAACATGACAAATATTTTTTGATCACTACTCCAAATTTAAAAGGCAAGCTAAACAGTGTGCGCTTTCAGCTAAAGTCAGGCGGACATTATCATAAGGATTTGCAAAGAGATTGGCAGGAATTGGGGGAGGATAAGTTTGAAATTAAGATTTTAGCCCAAATAGAATATGATGAAGATGAAGTAAAAACTGATTATACGGAAGAACTGGAGCTGCTAAAAATGATGTGGGAAGAAAAGCTGGCTAATGAGAGGGTTGATTTTTATTAGGCAGGTTGATTGCTAAGTTAATGAAAGATAGAGGATGGAACCAAAAGCATAAAACAAGCGGCTTATGTGTATGCGGGCCTAGTATTCTTGACCTTGGTAGTCTTCCTACCCTATGGGAAACTAATTGGAGCTTTGCAGTAATTAACGACCTCTATATATTGTCTATATAAAAGCGTAACTCATTTTTGATGAGCTACGCTTTACTTTTTTTAGACGGTGTGCAGGTGGTTCGAACATTTCTTCTGCAAGGATAAAGTTGCCTTTGTAGCTGCCCCTGAAATATACCAGCATAAAATAGTTTCATATGTAAAATAATTTAATTTAATGAAGGAATTTTCGAAAATTTATTGTTGTTAAAAACGATGTGAGATAAAATTGTGCTAACATTTAGGCAAGGTTTTTTCTGATTTGTATTTTAAACTGTTTAAACTGTACAAATACAAGGGGCTAAATTACTTGATTTTATACTCATTTTCGATAAAATATAGTTATAAGGGGTATAGCCGAAAATAATCGAATGATGGAGGGGGGAAGGTGTTGGAAATTGCAGTTGTTGAAGGTCAGGGAGGCGGCATTGGTGGAGTCATAATTGAAAAGCTACGTCAGGAATTGGGTTCCGGTATAACAATTATTGCTCTGGGGACTAATGCTATTGCTACATCTACCATGCTAAAAGCAGGTGCTAATGAAGGAGCTACTGGAGAAAATGCAGTTGTCCAAACTGTGAAAAAAGTAGATATTATTTTAGGCTCAGTAGCGATTCTAGCGGCCAATGCTTTTTTGGGCGAGCTTACACCCCGTATGGCTGAAGCTATTTCTTCCTCCGATGCTCATAAGATTCTTATTCCATTGAACCGGAACAAAATAGAAATTACGGGGACTATGGATGAACCGCTTCCTGTGCAGGTAGATCGGTTAGTAGAAAGGGTAAAGTATTGGTACCAAATGCAAAAAGGTGAAAGGTGTTGATAATATGTGTTCCAATATGCCCCCGCTTGAACTTGCTATACAGTTTCACGGCCATATCTGTCCGGGTTTACTGATGGGCATTCGGGCGGCAGAATTTGCGATGGATAAACTAGAGATAAACCGGGCTGAAGATGAAGAGCTTTTAGCAGTTGTAGAGACAAATTCTTGCGGAGTTGATGCAATTCAGGCTATTTTGGGATGTACTTTGGGCAAAGGTAACCTGATGGTTAAAGATTATGGCAAAGCTGTATATACGATTGCTAACCGGGGAACAAATAAGGCTTTACGTATAGCCCAAAAATATGAAGCATTAAATACTCCTGTGATGGATCGTTTTCGTGCCTATAAAGAACAGACCAACCTTACGGAGACCCAGAAAAATGAAATGGAGCAACTTTTAGGAGAAGTTTTCGAGTATATAATGACCCGCCCCTTTGAAGAACTTTTTAAATGGACAGATGTGGAATTTGATTTTCCGCCTAAAGCACAAATTAAACCAACCTTGCAGTGCTCAGTTTGTGGGGAAGGGGTCATGGAAACGCGGGCTTCTTTAGTGGAGAATAATATTATATGTCCTAGCTGTAGAATAGCATCTGGAGGTTAATAGATTATGTGTGAAGCTAATGTATATCTAATGGAAGACGGAAGCGAAAAGCTGGTCATGGAAAAGGTCGACCGCTTAGTTCCGGGAGATGAAAACAATATCTATATGGAAAATATATTTGGGGAACGCAAGGTTATTCAAGCCCGGATCAAGGAACTGCAGCTTGTGCATCACAAAATTATTCTTGATGAAATCCCTTTGCCCCTGCCTAATAAGGAACAAGAAATATGGCTGACCTTAAATACGGAGCATGGTCATTTTCATGCGGGGGAAGATATCTCCCTTAATGTATTCAAGGGTTATAATATGAAGCCCGATACCCAGGCAGAATTAACCGGTATTCAAGTATTTGCCGTTGTTGATAGGCAACATAAGGAATATCCGCTAACGGTTAAGGAGGGCAAGGGCGAGGTAAATTTAGGTAATGAAGCAGATGGGGTTTTACGGATTTTTGCTCAGGAAAGCGGGGAAAAAGAAGTTTATGCCACCATATGGGCTGAGGTAGGACACCATCATCATCATGGGGTAGAGCCCATAGGCTTGCCGGTAGAAATATTGCCCGCCAAAGATCAACATGCCCGTATAGGTGAGAATTATGAAATCCAAGTTCTGAAAAACGGACAGCCCATGCCCGATACTAGAGTACGGGTTACCTACACAGCTACCAGCAGTTCTGATTATCCGCACCAACTCACTACAGATCACGAAGGCAGGGCGCGTATATTTTTATCGGCTAAGGGAAATTATCTCTTTTCAGTACAGGATGCTGATATTATCAGTACTTTTACTTTAATTAAAAGTTTTTAAATTCGAATAATGAGAATTTTCTGAAAAATACGTGACGAAAAAAGTCGAATTGTAGTATAATCAATGTACGTATTATTCGGTTGCAAGTTTTTGTACTATTAAATCTACCGGGGGGCGGGATTTAGATGCATGAAGTTGGTTTAATTTCTAATATATTAGATATGGTCAGAGATGATGCTGCTTGCCGCAATATTTCCCGCATAAAAAAAATTCATCTTCTCATAGGAAAGTTCTCTATGGTTTTGCCTGATAGTATGCAATTTGCTTTTGAGGCTTTACGTGATGGAGAATATTTATTTCAGGATGCTCTCCTTTATATCGAAGAAAAAGATTTAGAGTGCTTATGCAATGACTGCAAGCATTCTTTTACCATAGTCGATTACCATGATTTTACCTGTCCTCATTGTAGCTGCGCTGATGTGCAGATTACAGCCGGACGGGAGTTATCGATATTGTCTTATGAAGGGGAATAAGCGATGTTAAAAGTGAAGCTGGAAAGTAACATACTAAGCTCTAATGACCTGTTAGCTAAGAAAAACCGCAGCCAATTTGCCGATCAGCAGATATTAGTTTTAAATCTGATGAGCTCGCCCGGGGCGGGGAAAACAACTATTTTGGAAAAAACTCTGGGTATATTACAGGGCCAGGTTAAATTAGGTGTTATTGAAGGAGATTTATATACGGACCAGGATGCCCTGCGCATTGAAAAAACCGGGGTTCAGGTTATTCAGATTAATACTGAAGGTACTTGCCATTTGGATGCCGGGATGATCGGGCAAGCTTTTAGGGATTTGCCGGAAAAAGATGTAGATATCATTTTTATTGAAAATGTAGGCAATTTAGTTTGCCCGGCAGAATTTGACCTGGGGGAAGATTTTAAGGTAGTAGTTCTCAGTACGGCGGAAGGTAATGATAAGCCGCTGAAATACCCCTTAATTTTTCGGGAAGCACGGGCTGTGATTCTGAATAAGGTGGATCTTTTGCCTTATACAGATTTTTCTATGGACAAATTTTATGAAGACCTGGCCAAAATTAACCCTTCGGTACCGATATTTGCAGTTTCGGGAAGAACGGGGGAAGGAATTTCGGCTTGGGCAAATTGGCTATTGAAGGAGGTGAGGGAAAAGCAGGGGTTAGGTGAAGATTGATGTAAGTTGATTTAAAATTTTGGAAAAGAGTGGGGGGACTTAGGTAATGCCTACAAAATTAAGTCGTCGTGATTTTATGAAACTTTGTGCAGGAAGCGCGGCCGCCATATCATTATCAGGCTTTTTGGGGCCATTGATGAAAGAGGCTATAGCTGCCGGAGGGCCGCCGGTAATATGGATACAGGGCGGAAGCTGTTCCGGCTGTTCCGTATCTCTACTAAATACTGTTCATCCTGATATTGAGAAAGTACTAATGGAAGTAATCAGTCTGCGTTATCATCAGACAATTATGGCCGGACAGGGTGACCAAGCTACTGAGGTCATATTCGAGACTGCACAAGCTAACAAAGGTAATTTTATTTTAGTAGTAGAAGGCTCGGTACCAACCGGAGCCAATGGCAAGTATTGCCAAATTGGTCATAGAGGCGACCATGAAGTAACTTTCTTAGAAGTTGTAGAAGAAATAGGCAATCAAGCCATGGCTATTTTAAGCGTGGGAACTTGTGCGGCCTTTGGCGGGATACCCGCAACTCCTCCGAACCCAACTGACTCCAAACCTGTAAGTGATATTATTTCTAAAGTGCCTATCATAAATATCCCCGGTTGTCCATCTCATCCCGACTGGGTAATAGGGACAATTGCCCATGTACTTCTATACAATGACCTGCCGGAACTTGATAAACTAGGACGTCCCAAGATGTTCTACGGAAACCTCCTTCATGATAATTGTCAGCGCCGTCAATATTTTGATAACGGTATTTTTGCCGACAACTTTGGTGATCCCGGTTGCTTACTTAAGATAGGCTGCAAAGGACCGATTGCCCATTGTGATTCTACCAACCGCATGTGGAATAATGGCGTAAATGCTTGTATTCAATCTGGTGCTCCCTGTATTGGCTGTACAGAGCCACAATTTCCAGGTTGGCCTATTTATGAAAAAACACCGGAAATGCCTATTGCACCCGGAATTACCGCAAATATTGATACAATAGGAACTGTTATAGGAGGAGCAACACTGGTCGGTATCGGCGGACATCTAGCTGGTAATGTAATAACCGGCCGGATGGGCAGCAAAAAGAAGGAAGAGGGTGAAGAGTAGATGGCACAAAAGATTATAATTGATCCTATTACCAGGCTTGAGGGACATATGGCAGTTGAAGTAGAAGTAGATAATGGTGTGGTAATAGATGCTAAGTCAAAAGGTATGATGTTTAGGGGTTTCGAGCTTATTTTACAAGGACGTGATCCTAGGGATGCAGCCCAATTAATGCAAAGAATTTGCGGTGTATGCCCAGTATCACATGGTCAAGCTGCTACGGCGGCATTAGATAATGCTTTCGGCATAGAGCCGCCGCCCAACGGAAGAATTATTAGAAATCTTATTCTAGGCTCAAATTATATTCAATCCCATATATTGCATTTTTTCCATCTGGCTGCTTTAGATTTTGTTAAAGGCCCGGATGTACCGCCTTTTGTGCCCCGGTATGAAGCGGACTACAGACTGCCGGAAGCTGTTAACAAAGCAGCGGTAGAAGCTTACCTGCAAGCTTTGAAAATACGTGCCAAAGCTCATGAAATGACAGCTCTTTGGGGCGGCAAAATGCCTCATCAAATGGCTATTGCCCCTGGAGGAGTAGTAACGACACCGGATGCCCAAAAGATTTTGGATTATAAATACCGCTTAAAAGAATGTACTGATTTTATTGATAATGTTTATATTCCTATACTTATGGCCGTTGCCGAAGCTTATCCCGATTGGTGGGAAATCGGAGCCGGATGTAAGAATGTTTTAGCTTATGGAGCCTTCCCGCTGGAAGAAGGTATGGATCATGTGAAAAAAGATAAGTTTTTCCCTTCCGGTGTGTATGTAAATGGCGCTTATCAGGATCTGGATATTGAACAGATTACGGAACAAGTAAAATATTCCTGGTATGCTGATGATACTGGAGGCCAAAAGCCGACTCAAGCCGTGGTAAAACCTGATCCAGAAAAGAAGGATGCTTACACATGGCTGAAAGCCCCCCGATATAATGGAGCGCCTATGGAAGTAGGACCTTTGGCGAGATTATGGGTTATGAAGCAAAAAGATATCATAGCACTGGGCGATAAAGCCTTCTCGACTTTAGGGCGTCATTATGCCCGGGCTATCGAAGCCAAAATGGTAGCCACGGCTTTGAATGAATGGGTAGGACAATTAGAGCCTGGTAAACCAGTTACTACACCTCATAAAGTTCCCAGCACGGCTCAAGGTGTAGGTCTGACTGAAGCACCCCGTGGCGCTTTGGGACACTGGAATAAAATCGAGCATGGCAGAACCGCAGTTTATAACGCTATTGTACCTACTACCTGGTATGCATCTCCGAAGGATGAGCAAGATGTTTACGGCCCGATTGAGCAATCTTTAATAGGTGCTACGGTAAAAGATCCTGCCAATCCTGTAGAAATCGTAAGAATTATTAGAGCCTATGATCCGTGTTTAGCCTGTGCTGTACATGTGATGACACCGGATAAGAAGTTAATCGGTCAGTTTGCCGTATGTTAGGAGAGGTGATTATGGCTAATAATAATGAAATGAGACATTCTATATGGATTCGGATATTTCATTGGGTCAATGCAGTTTCCATACTGCTTTTGATTCTGACCGGTTTTCAAATCCATGCACCATGGATGGTTAAATTATTCGGTCCTTTAAGTGCAGCGCGAACTATTCATTTTATTGCCGGCTATATTTTGCTGTTCAGTGTTATCGGCAGAGTATATTATGCTATTGTAGCTCGTGATGCCAAAAATATAGTATACCGCCCTATTCAAGATACTAAAAACTTTCCTAGCATGATTAAATACTATCTATTTATGAGTAATAGTCATCCTGATTATGGCAAGTATAATCCGGGTCAAAAAATGATGTACACCGGCTGGCTGTTTATGGCTATCATAATGATAATTACCGGCTTTATCCTATATAAACCTGCTCTTTTTATGGGACTTGGCAGCGCATTAGGCGGGTTGGTAGCTATTCGGGTAATTCATTATATTGGTACTTGGCTGTTTGTGTTATCGGTTATAGTTCATGTTTATCTGGACGTTTCGGAAGGAATACCAGTTTTAAAATCTATGTTTAGCGGAAAATTAGAAGAGGAAGGACATCATGTTGAGCAGGAGGAAAAGGCCAGCATCTAAGGAGGAAAAGGTTTGAGTAAGGTCGCAGTAGTCGGCATAGGTAATCTATTGATGCAGGATGATGGGGTAGGAATTCATATTATTAAGGAATTGGAAGCTAGATCATGCCTGCCGCAGGATGTGGATTTAATTGATGCAGGAGTAAGCAGCTATGATATGGTAGATACCTTCTGTTCTTACGATAATTTGATTATTGTTGATGCGATGCAGGCCGGAGGAGAGCCCGGTACTATATACCGGGCTCCCTTTGAAGAACTGGGACTTCAACCTAACCTGGACATTACTTCCTTGCATGAAATGCATTTTATCGAGGCAGTAAATATGATCAAGCTCCTGGGTTTTAATCCGCAAATTACTGTTATCGGTATTGAACCGGAAGTAATTCGGATTAATATGGAACTGTCTCCTGTAATTAAAGCTAAAGTTCCTCGTCTTATTGAACTGATTAAAGCAGAAGTAGAGAGAACCGTAAACCAATAGCCGCAAGAAAACACAGGCATAGATAAAGCCAACTAAAGAGGAATCTGTGCCTGATATTTTCTTTTTTATACTTTTGATTTCGCTGCAAAAGATATTATGGGCTAGTTGAATGTATAAATATTTCGTCGCCGGACTTCGCATGGGATACACCAACTGCTTGTCTCCAGAAGAAAGGGGTACACTCCTATTCACCGTCCTGGTTCAGAGTCGGTCGAGCCTCGTCCTTGAGGCTCGCCCCCTTTCTTCCTGAGCCTTCGCAGGGTGTATCTCCATGCTGCGTCCCATGGCTTCTACATATTTATACATTCAACGTGATTAAATTGAGGTTTTCGCAGTGGAATCACTTTTACACTATTAGGAGGACTTATGGCAGATCAGGTATTATGCTATAAAATTCATGTTAATGGAATTGTGCAGGGAGTCGGCTTTAGACCTTATGTTTATCGTCTGGCTGCCGAGCTGGGTTTGCATGGATGGGTGCTGAATTCTTCCTATGGAGTCTTTATAGAGATAGAAGGCTTAAAAGAGCGGCTGGATGAATTTGTGCTAAATCTTACCAAGTCTCCTCCTCCGCTGGCCTTAATCAGAGAGTGCCGGGTAGAGGCAATCCGGCCTACAGGTTATACGGATTTTGTTATTAAGGAAAGTGAAAACGATGACAGCCGTTCGGTCATGGTTTCTCCTGATATTGCCATCTGTGGTGACTGTAAAAAAGAAGTTTTAAGCTTATCTGACCGACGTTATGGTTATCCTTTTACCAACTGCACCAATTGCGGGCCGCGTTTTACCATTATAAAAGATTTACCTTATGATAGAAAAAATACTACTATGGCTTCCTTCCCCATGTGTCCGGCTTGTCAGCAGGAGTATGATGACCCGTTAAACCGCCGTTTTCATGCCCAGCCTAATGCCTGTCCGGTCTGTGGGCCGCAAGCAGTTTTAGTAAATGCTGATGGTCAAAGAGTGGAAGCATCAGTGACCGGGCTGCTTAAAGAGGGCTATATTATAGCGGTAAAAGGTCTGGGCGGGTTTCATTTGGCAGTTGATGCCCACCAGGAGGAGGCCGTATTGCGCTTGCGGCAAAGAAAGAAAAGAGATGCCAAGTCTTTTGCAGTAATGGCTGCCAATCTGGATAAAGCTAAAGAGTATGCTAGCATAGACTCGGTGGCTGAGGAGCTTTTAACCTCCCGGTCGGCACCGATTGTAATTTTAGCAGCTAAGCCTGATAATGGCTTGGCTTCTCATGTAATTCATCCCGGTTTAAATACTTTAGGAATTATGTTGCCTTATACGCCCCTTCATTTTCTGTTATTCGATGAGGAAATAGATTTACTAGTTATGACTAGTGCTAATATTAGTGATGAACCCCTTATAACCGAAAATGAAGCGGCATTAAAGAGCTTGAACCATGTGGCCGACTATTTTCTATTACATGATAGGGATATTTATAATCCTTGTGATGATTCAGTAGTAACAGTTTCGGCTTTAGGGACTACCCATTTTTTTAGAAGAGCACGGGGATTTGTCCCGAAGGCTATTCCGGTTAATATTTCCTCTGCTCCGATATTGGCGGTAGGAAGTGAAATGAAAAACACCTTTTGTATAACCAGAGGTAAAGAAGCTTATTTAAGCCAGCACTGGGGAGATTTGAACCATTATAATAATTACCGGAATTTTCTGGATGGCATAACCCGCTTTAAACAGATGCTTAATGTAGAACCGGCGGTAATTGCCCATGATCTTCACCCTGAATACCAGGCTACCCGCTGGGCAAAATCTCAAAACGAGATGAAACTTGCAGGGGTTCAGCATCATCACGCCCATATGGCGGCGGTTATGGCGGAAAATGGCTTAGAAGGAGAAGTGTTAGGCTTAATCTGTGACGGTACGGGTTGGGGTACGGATGGAGCTATATGGGGATGTGAAATTTTTCGCGGCAGTTATACCGACTATACCCGGCTGGGACATTTAAAATATATTCCTTTGATAGGAGGAGATTTGAGCAGTAAACGGCCTTACCGGATGGCTTTCTCATATTTGCTGGCCGCCTTGGGAGAAGAAAAAGCAGTCAAGGAAGCCTCCTGGCTCCTGCCTGATTTGCAGGGAATGGAGCAGGATTTAATTTTACAGCGCTTTAACAGTCCGGGAGAAAAAGAGACATCTTCCGCAGGAAGAATGTTTGATGCGGTAGGAGCTATTTTAGGCATTAGCCCGGTTAATCATTATGAAGGCCAAGCCGGAATAGAGCTGGAAGCCAGGGCGGCTAAAAAGTTCTGCGGCTGTTATCCTTATGATATTGAAAAAGAAAATCAAATCTTTACCATGGACATTAGGAGAGCCTGGCTGCTAATTTTAGAAGACTTGAAAAAAGGTATTTCTTCGGCAATTATAGCCCGGAAATTTCATAGCACGGTCAGCCATATGTTTTTAGAGGGACTTTTGCAAGCCCGGGCCGCAACCGGTCTAAACCGGGTAGTTTTAAGCGGGGGCGTATTTCATAACCAGATTTTGCTGGAGGAAGTGATGCAAAACTTGCGGCAAAATGGATTTGAAGCTTATCAACATCAGCTAATTCCCCCCGGAGACGGCGGGATTTCGCTGGGACAGGCGATTATAGCAAGTGAGAGGTGAGAAATAATGTGTTTGGGAGTACCGGCAGAAATCGTGGAATTGCTGGATGATTATCAAGCAGTTGTAGATGTAAACGGCAACACAGTTACGGTTAGTGTTATGCTGACCCCGGAGGCGGAAGTCGGACAGTATGTTTTAGTTCATGCAGGCTTTGCCATGCAGATTGTGGAAAAGGAAGAGGCCCGGGAATCAATGGAGCTGCTTTTGGAAATGCAAAGAATAAGGGAGTCTTATCAAGATGAACGATGAACTTAATATACTAAAAAAAATGATAGCTGAAATACAGGCGGAAACCCGCTCTCTATCTATCATGGAGGTTTGCGGGACTCATACTATGGCCATTGCCAAAAGTGGCATAAGAGAACTGATGCCGCCCAATATACGCTTGATTTCAGGGCCCGGATGTCCGGTATGTGTTACTGCCCAAGGTGATATTGACAGTGTAATCGAACTGGCGAAAAAGGAAAATATAATTTTAGCTACCTTTGGGGATATGATAAAAGTGCCCGGGACTTATTCCTCCTTGCAGCAGGTGCGCAGTGAAGGGGCTAATATTCAGGTAGTATATTCTCCTACCGACGCCTTAAGCTTAGCTAAAAATCATCCTGCCCAGGAAATAGTCTTTTTAGGTATCGGGTTTGAGACTACTGCACCCATAGTAGGGGCAAGCATAAAGATGGCCAAAGAGAGTAAGCTGGCTAATTTTTCGGTTTTATCCTGGCATAAATTAGTCCCGCCGGCTTTGGAGGTTATCTTTTCCGACCCCGGTTTGCAAGTAGATGCCTTGCTTTGTCCGGGTAATGTTTCCGTAGTCATCGGTCTTAAGCCTTATGAAGAGCTGGCCGCCAAGTATCAAAAGCCTTTTGTAGTTACCGGCTTTGATAATGACGATATTTTGCAGGGAATATTGATGATATTGCTGCAATTACAGAAAAACCAGGCTATAGCTGAAAACCAATATAGCCAACTAGTCAGGCCGGAAGGCAACCTGGTTGCTAAAAATATACTGGAACAGGTATTTAAACCTGTAAATGCCCGTTGGAGAGGTTTAGGAGAAATCAGCCAAAGCGGACTGGAAATAGCAGATGAGTACGAGGAATTTAATGCCCGTAAGAAATTTGGGGTGGTGGAGATGGAAGATAAGCCTATTAAAGGCTGTGCCTGCGGTCAGATTCTTACTGGAAAAATATCACCCCATGATTGTCCTTTGTTTGCCACTAAGTGTACACCTGCCCAGCCGGTAGGCCCGTGTATGGTTTCCACCGAAGGGGCTTGTGCAGCTTATTACCGGTATTCAGCTTGGAGGGGAAGAAAAAATTATGACAACCGATAGAATTTTAATGGCTCATGGAAGCGGGGGCGTAATGAGTCAACAGCTAATTGATAAAGTATTTAAAAAGTCCTGGAATAATACTTATCTAAATCCCATGATGGATGGAGCCCTTTTAAACCTGCCGCCCGGAAAAGCGGTTATGTCTACCGATTCTTTTGTCATTACTCCGCTCTTTTTTCCCGGCGGCGATATTGGCAAATTAGCCGTTTGCGGAACGGTAAATGATTTATTGGCTTGTGGGGCTAAGCCTTTGTTTTTATCGGCGGCTTTTATTATAGAAGAAGGCTTTTTGATTGCCGACCTGGAAAAAATAGCAGCTTCTATGGCCGCTACGGCTGCCGGGGCCGGAGTAAAAATCGTTACCGGAGATACCAAGGTAGTAGAAAAAGGCAGTGCCGACGGGCTTTTTATCAATACCACCGGTATAGGAATTATCAGTGCCGGAGTAGAATATCGTCCCGACCGGATTAAAGCCGGTGATCAGATTATTGTGAGCGGGAATGTCGGTGATCATGGCTTAGCTATTATGGCTAAGCGCGAAGGAATAAGCTTTACCACCCCGGTGTTAAGTGATTGTGCTCCCTTGGTTGATATTGCTATGGTTTTGGAAAAATACGGGGATAAGATTAAATGTATGCGCGACCCTACCCGGGGAGGCTTAGCCACGGTGTTAAACGAGTTGGCTCAGCAATCCGGCTGCGGAATCCTGGTAAAAGAAGATATAATTCCTATATCTCCGGTAGTAAAAGGTGCTTGTGATATGCTGGGTTTAGATCCGCTTTATATGGCTAATGAGGGTAAAATGGTTATTTTTGCGGATGCAGATATAGCGCCCCAAGTAATCTTAGAGCTTAAAAGCGTGCCGGAAGCATGTAATGCCGCCATTATCGGTGAAGTCATTGACGATGCCCCGGAAATGGTCTTGCTGGAAACGGCTTTGGGGGGACAGCGAATTCTCGCTATGCTGGAGGGAGAAAACCTGCCCCGCATATGTTAGCCGCAGATTACTTTTTATATTTGTTGAAACCAGCTACACTATCCCAAATATTAATGGCAACAAAACTTACTGCAAATACCGCAAGAATTCGTGACCATATGGGCATCACCTGGGCCATTGAAATCGCAAATAAATTGGAGAAATACACAAAAAACTCTGGATTAAACAAAGCGGCATCACTGATCATGACACATACAAGTACCGACAATAATAGATTATGAACAGCGTTGGTAATGGCTATAGAAAAATTCCAGTGTCCCACAATGAGTTTAAAGATAATAATACCTATATTAAATATAGCCAGCAAAATAATAAAAAGAATATAGTACTGTAAACGTTCCACAACAAATAATTCTATAAGGTTAATGGTACTGCCATTTTTAACATATACCCCGATAAGATGAGGGGCAAAATACAATAGGGCCGTAAAAAAGATAGTACCAAATAGGGAAAATATTGCTTCCCCCCGGGAGATTTTAGATTTACCCAAAGGTATGGGAGCTAAGTCATCAGGTGACCATTCTTTTTTTGAAAAGGGGGGTAATTCTTGATCAGCGTTAACCCTTTCTATAATAACAAAGACTAAGGTTACCCATAAAAAAGCCTGCATTATTCCTGTAGATACTGCAATCAAAATATCGACAAAAAGTGTAATACCTAAACCCAATATTCCATGGGGAATAGGAGCAGTTAATATTCCGTCCACAAGGGTAACCAAGAATAATACAATAGCAACAATACCCGTCACCAGCTTAAGTACAGAAAAATAGCGATCATAAAGGCCGGGCCCAATTAGATATCTTTTCACTTGACTATATTCATCAGCAAGCTTAGCGGGATTGCCGAGCTTTTTAAGCACATCACGAATATCATTTCCTGTGGCATCTTCAGGTAACATATCTTCAATATTAGTACGCAGCTCTTGAATTACCTCGGAGCGGTAACTCTCAGGCAACCGTACCGAGACCGCGTAAATATAACGATCAATCAACTCCATTATTATCATCCTCCTTTAACAAGATTTCTAACTGCATGGAAAGCTGTCGCCATTCCGTTTTTAACCGTTGATATACTTGCTTACCTTCGTCACTTATAAGGTAATATTTGCGGGGCCGGGCCGCCGTCGTATCCCAATTACTTATCAGCAGCCCTTGTTTTTCTAAACGGCGTAATAACGGATAAAGGGTTCCTGCTTCAATAGCTGTATTGGTTTGTTCTAGTTTCTGAACTAAAGAGTATCCATATTCAGGATTATGAAGCTGGCTAAGAACGGAGAGGATTAGTGTTCCCCGTCTAAGTTCTATAATTAGGGAATTTATAAGTTCATCTATAGAATCCATGTATGTATCACCTCAAATTCATAATACTGTATGATATACATTAATGTCAAATTTACTTTATTACTATTTAATTAATAAAAAAGATGCAGCTCTTTCATTAAATATTCTTGACATTTAACTATCACCTGTAATAAATTTATTACAGGTGATAGTTTTTTATAAACAGTTTTTGTTTGTAAATGTCATTTAACTATTTTAAGAGGAAGGAGCTGATTTACGGGTGTTATGAATAAAAATAATAATTCTAAACTAACCCAGATTTCCGGTGATGAATTATTAAAAATTTTAGAAGCATTAGCTAATCCTCACCGTTTAAAAGTTATGGGATTACTTAAAGACCGCAGGATACATGTAAGTCAGTTAGCCCGCGAAGCTCAAATCAGCCGTCCTTTACTTTATATGCATCTTAAACGGCTGGAGGAAGCGGGGTTAGTAAAGAGTCAGATGGAATTATCTGAAGATGGCAAAGCGATGAATTTTTATGAGCTGGTTCCATTTGCCATTATGCTTGATATAGAGCACATTACAGAAGCAGTTAAATCTTTAACTTTTAAGAAAACTAGTGAAAATTAAAAGGAAAGGGGGTAAATAAATGACTATAGAATATGCCGGTATGGCTTTTGCTGCGGCTATGGCTTTTATGATTTTAATACTAGTTGTAGTTGTAATATGGCAAGGCTCTAAAATAGCCCAAACTAAAATGCTGGTAGATGCCCAATTAGATCAAGATAATGCGTACCGTACAGTGGCGGAAGAATCTGCTTCTTTTCAAAAGCAAATTGCGGAAGATATTGCCGATATGCGGGAGCGTGTAGCAGCTATGGAAAAAATGCTGCGCGAAGTAGAATAGGTTTACTGAAGGAAGGTTTAAAATGGCTTATTTATTAGAGATATTATCTACTTTATTAGTTATAGCAGTGTTGATAGGTATTATGCTTTTAATCTCTAAACGTTTGCTTAATAAGTTAAGTAAGAAGCAATACCAGGGCTGGCTTATCGCTCATATAATCTTTGTTATATTGGCAATGGCCGGGGTGTTAGGAATACTCTTGCTTACCCTAGTATCTGCAACCTTGGTGACTGAGCCGGGGAATATGCAGGCGGCTCATTTTTTGACCAGATACTTTAGTTGGTTTTTAATTATTCCGGGTATTCTAGGCAGCTTTATATCCGGGATGTGGCTGGCTCTGCGTACTAAATGGGGACTGACTAACTACTATTGGATTATAGCTAAAGTTTTGGGTACCATTACCGCTATCCTTTTTGGCAGCACTTGGATGCCGGTCTGGATGGAGAGGACTTTAAGCAGTTTACAAAATCCTTCCTATTATCATAGCCGTCAGATGTTGTTAACCGGAGTTTTTATAGCTCTTATTATCATGCTTTCATTAGTTGTTATCTCTTATTTAAAGCCTGGGGGGAAAAGGCGTAAGGTGTAAGATGTTAGAGGTAAAAAACGTAAAATGTAGAGGTGAAACGTAAAATTAAGGACGGAGATGTTAAAAGTGCAATTAGTGAATGAGCATATTAAACGATGGCTATTTATGGGACTAATTATAGTTGCACTTTCCGTTTTGGCAGGCTGTACCTCAGCAGGAAATAATGATACTGAAACTGTTAGCACAGTAACTAGTGAAATTACTGATGCGGCACAACTGGAACAGCTTTGGCAGGAGTATATATATGACGCGATTTATACTATCGGTAATACTTGGGAGTTTCATTCGGCGCAGGAAATTGACCCAGCCGCCGTGGCCCAGTTTTGTGGGGTGAAATATCAGGAAGAAAAAGGTACAGCCAATCTGGAAAAAGAGAGTGAAGAGAGTATGCACTTTCTCTTTCCGTTGGCTGAGGTTCTGAAGTACGCTGAACGCTATTTTAATCTAACTGCTCTGGATGTTAGCGAAATACCGGACTATTACTATAAACCGGAAAAAGAGGCCTTTGTATTCGGAAACAATTCAGAGCAAACTAAGCCCGGTTATAAGGAACAGAATAGTTGGGGTGTACATCTAGCTAGAGTGACTCGGAGCAGTGATGGTTTTATTACCATAGAATTGGAACACTATGATACTTATGTAAACCGCCGGGTTGACAGCAGGCACACTTTAACTTTAAAAGAGCGGGCAGATGGCAGCCTATATTTTGTGGAAGGGCAGAGGGAGTTTATCAATAATCATTTGGTAGTCTTGACCGGGGAGGTTAAAACATTTCCGGTGATTGATGGTTTTGATGGTGATTTACAGGAAATTTATATGGTGGGAGAGGTAGAGGGGAAACTAATTATTGCTTACGCCCCCCACAATGAGAAAGAACCCCCGGCTTTAATGCTGCTTAATCCGGATAATATGAAGATTGATAAGCAAGTGAAGCTAAAAGATCGTATTAATTATAACGAGGTTAACTACAAAGGCGGTAAATTGATGGTCCGTCTCCAGGATAAGGTATTAATATATGGACTAGATTTGGAGTTTGAGCAAGAAATCCTTTTGCCGGACATTATTACAGCTAAAATTAACCGGGAACCGCAATTTGACCGAAATGGATTTTGGACAGTATATTTCGGTGGTTATGACATATCCGCCGACTTAAAACAGATTGTCTATACTGATGAAATAGGGGTAAAACTTGTCATCCTGGAAGATGGAAAAGAAAAGCTCCTGGCCCAAACGGTTAAACCGCAGCTGAAAAGGCCATCCCGGGGTGCGCCCATTGGTCCTTCTTATCATTTTTTTCCCAGATTTGTCGCCGATGACCGAAAAGTAATCACTACCCTGACAGGTTATGAATGCACTGCAGGTTTTACTTTATGCGATTTGGATAAAGGTACAAAAACCACCTATGATATCATGACTGAAGGGTCCTTGGCTACCGGTGGTATTCGTTATGATACCGGGCTGCTGTTTGTTAATGAGTACTGGTGTGATGAGAAGCAAAAAACAGAGGGGTATAAAACTTCCTTTCTGGATTTTCATACCGGTAAAGTAACGGAGATTGAGATTGGCCCACCCGGAGATACCGGTTATATCCGCTTTGATTACCAATGTTATGTAAGGCAGGATTTTGCAGCATTTGTTACCAGCCAAAGGTTAGGGAATGATATGGTTAATGACAGGCATTACTTGAACCGGATTAACCTGGAGACACTTAAGGTGGAACCGGAGATTGTCGTGGTTACGGCAGCAGAGCCTCATATTTTGGGGATTTTGGCCGATGGGAGGATTGTATTCTGGTATCAGTTCAACCCGGCGGAAAAAGGTATTTGTGTTACCTTGGCCGCTTCAGAATAGAGAGAATAACTGAACAGTACTTTAAGAAAAGTCTGGACATTCGGATCAGGAACTGGTATTCTCATCTTAATTTATTGGTAGTTGGGAGGTTTTTTTATGAAAGGGAATGATAAACTGATTGCAACCTTGAACTCACTCCTGGCGGATGAACTGACCGCGATTAACCAGTATATAGTTCATGCCGAGATGTGTGCGGATTGGGGTTATGGTAAACTGCATGAACATTTCGAAAAACGGGCTATTGATGAGATGAAGCATGCTGAAAAGCTCATTGAGAGGATTCTTTTCCTGGAAGGAACACCTATCGTAAGCAAGCTTAAAGATATCCACATAGGCGGCGAGGTTCCGGCGCAGCTTGAAAATGACCGTCTGGCAGAAGTAGGTGCGATCGAGGCTTATAATGCGGCTATAAAGCTGGCTGAGGAAGTAAGCGATTATGCTACCCGCGACGTATTAGCAGGTATTTTAAATGACGAGGACAGCCATATGGACGGGATTGAGGAACTGCTGGATCAGATTGAACAAATGACCTTGCCCATATTTTTATCGACTAAAACGGATTAAGCAACTGTTTATAACGGCTAAATCTATAGTCAAAATCGCGAATCATTTAAGTTGGTTCGCGATTTTTATGTTTTTCTGTTTTGGTCCTCTTACATTCATTATAATAATGAGGAAATAATCATCTTTTGGATGTTATTAGTGCCGCCTACGATGCTGCAAACTTTAGCATCCCTGAAATAGACATTAGCTATATGGTTAGTATCATAAGCGGCAGCCCCGATTATATCTATAGCACCGGCTGTGACTGACTGGGCTACTTCACTGGCATGCATTTTAGCCATAGAGGAGGCTAAGGTGAAATCCCCTTCTTTATCTATTAAATCACAAGCTCGCCAGACCATTAATCTGGCTGCTTCAATAGAAGTTGCCATGGTAGTCAAGGGAAAAGATATGCCTTGGTTGGAAAAGATGGGGCGCCCGAATTGATGGCGTTCACGGGCATAATCCAAAACTAGTTGATAAGCGGCCCGGGCTATGCCTACTTCAATGGCGGCAATTAAAGCCCGGCCGATATCTAAGGTATGGCTTAATAATAGATACCCACTATCACGGTTGCCTATGGCCAATTCTTCCCCTAGTTCTACATTATCAAGAGTTATTTGGGCAGTGTTAGCATATTTAATACCCATGGTGTTGCGAATAAGATTAACCTTTACTTTATCCGCCGGAACTACAAAAAGCTGAAATCCCCTTCTAGCAGAGGGATTACTATTAGCGCATACGGTAATAAAATTAGCCACAGCACCGTTGATGACATAATCTTTTACCCCATTAAGGGTAATGGTTTCACTATTATAATTAGCCATAGTATGTAAATTTTCAATATCAGAACCGCCATGGGGTTCAGTAAGGGCGAAGGAAGCCAAGGCAGGTGGTTTTCCAGTTAATAAGGGCAGGAAGGTTTCTTTTTGTTGGGTAGTACCGGCTATCATTATAGGTAAAATTGCATGCATTGTTCCTACCATAGCAGCAGCAAGGCCGGCACATGCGGCAGCGATTTCCTCAATTAACATGGCTAAGGTTAGGTAATTTAAGCCTCGCCCCCCATGTTTCTGGGGTATAATAGGAGCGATTAAGTTTTGTTTAGCCAAAAGATTAACAAAATGCCAGTTGAATTCACCATCAACCTGGTCCATTTCTAAGGCTAAGGGAGCTATCTTTTCTACGGCCAGTTCTTGGACTAATTTTACTTGCTTACTCTGCTCCTTACTCATCTGAAAACTTATCATGTCTTTCACCCTTCCGTTTAGATTTCAGCCATTTTATGTAATCAATTACTGATTTGCGATCTTCTCTAGGCAAGTCTTTCAATTCAATTAATAATTCCAATATTTCCCCGAATTCATCGGGAGAATTATAGTTGGTTGTAAGTGTATTTCCTTCAATAGGGCGCATGAAATAATCCAGAGGACGGCCTAAAGTGTCGGCAATCGCTTGTAATTGAGGGTAATATACCCGCCGTTTGCCTTTTTCATAATTAGATAAACTAGCTTGGGAGATACCAAGTATTTCAGATAACTCTTTCTGATTATAGCCTGCCTCTTCACGGGCAATTTGTATACGATAACCAATCTCTTTATAGTTCATTATTCCGCTCCTCTTAAACTTCTTAGCTAATAGTAAGTATAGTCATAAAATTTACAAAAGCAAATATTTATAACTTCACCTTTACTTTATAAAAACCTGCATATATAAGTATAAAACTAATAAATAATTAGTAAGAGCTTACTTTCTGTATTTGACTTTTGGCATAAATTAAAATATATTAAAATCAACATAATGTAATAAATATAACAAAACGTAAAAGATAAAAAATATGAAGGGGGGTAAAAAAGTTAGTTTTTTAAAAAATTAGGAGGTGGGAATAATGTCGTTACCTAATCGGTTTAATCCTTATAATTTCAAGGATTTTTTAGATTGGCGCAATCAGGTGGATTTTTATGCGGATGACCCTTTTATACAAAAAACAGTTAAGCATTTCGTGGGTGAAGAATGGGAGAAGGTAGATGAGGAAGCCCGGAAAATATCGGTCAAAACCTCTTACCGCTGGAACCAGATGGCACAAGCTATTGCTTATCCGGAGAAGCGTCCTTACATGATGCATTATGATGGACATTTGAATCGTATTGACCGTATTGTACGGCCCCACGAAACAGAAATTATGGAAAAAGAAATCTTTTCTGAGGCTTTATTTTCCAGCCAAACATCACCCTGGACCAAATTAATTAAAATGTATTTGATCTATCAGAATGGTGAAGCTTGTGTAGCCTGCCCCATTACTTGTACGGAAGGCATGGTCGCAGTTATAGAACGTTATGCCGATACTCCCGAACTCAAAACTATTCTACAACATTGTCAGGAAGGCATAGATGGAGATTTTGCTATCGGTGCCCAATATATTTCGGAAATCCAGGGAGGTTCCGATATTCCCGCCAATGTATTGGAAGCTGTGCAAGAAGATGGACAATGGCGCCTTTATGGCACTAAGTTTTTTTGTTCCGCAACTCATGCCGATTATTCTATGGTTACTGCTAAGCCTCAAGGCTCAGAAAAGGTAGCACTTTTTGTAGTACCCTCCTGGCTGCCGGGTAATAAGGAGAAAGAAATTAGAAACGGTTATACTATCGACCGTATTAAATGGAAAATGGGAACTAGTGAATTAACTACCGGAGAGCTGACTTTTAATGGAGCAGTTGCTTATGAAGTTGGCCCCTTAGACCGGGGAGTAGCTAATATAGTAGGAATTGTACTCTCTTATTCACGGCTTACCGTAGGATTGTCGGCGGCTGCTTTTATGACCCGGGCCGTGCGTGAAGCTGGTCAGTATGTTAAATTCCGGGATGCTTTCGGGTTGAAAATAGGTAATTTCCCTCTAGTTCTGGGTCAATTAGCCGAGATTGAGAAAACGGCCCGCCGGACTACGGCCGGTGCTTTTAAGTTATATCAAAAGGTTATTGCCCAGGGGGGATTAGCTAATGCAGTTAAGGGAGAACCAACTTTGGCAGAACGAAAAGAAGTATTTAATACCAGGGAACTTATCATGCTGCAAAAAATTACGGCTTCTTATGATTCTACTGATGTTATAAGAACGGGCATGTCGTTTTTCGGCGGACATGGGGTTATGGAGGATTTTTCAGTTTTACCCAGATTATATCGGGATTCAGCCGTAAATGAGTTATGGGAAGGACCCCGCAATGTTTTATTGATGCAAATTCACCGTGATTTACAAAAAGCCTCAACTTGGTATAGTCCTACGGAGTTTGTAGAAAACATTCTGGCCGGGGGAGAACCGGAAGTAGTGGAAAAATTGTCTGTTGAAATGGCGGAGTTAGTGGCTTGGCCTAATTTATTACAAGCTGATGATGAAACGGTTAAGGTCAGCATGAGATGGGATAAGTTTTGTCATGAACTTGGCCATGCTTACCAAGATATTGCTTTAAGAGAAGTGGAACAGGGGTAGACCAAGGTAAAAAAGGGGGAGTTATTAAATGGGCGTTAATATAGGAAAAATGATGGCTAACCGGGCGTACTTATCGCCGGACCTTGAAGCGTTTGTAGGCAACGGCTACATTTACACTTATAAGGAAGCTAATGAGAGAATCAATCAGTTTGTACACTTCCTGAAGGCAAACAATTTTTTCCCCGGTGATCGCCTGGCAATTTTATGTCGTAATAATGAACATGTTGTATCGGTAATGTTTGCTGTGGCCAAAGCTGATGGAATTACCGTTCCCCTTAACTGGCGGCTGCAGGCCGCCGAGTTAACCTATATTTTAAATAACTGTGGTGCTTCAGTGCTGGTTTACGACCAAGAATTTGCTGAAGTAGTAGATAGTATGCGCTCTGAGATAATGGTACGCACATATATTGTGGTGGGGAAATCAGATACCGATATTAGTTACCATGAAGCATTAAATGGCCGTCCGGTTACCGAATCCCAACCGGTTAGTGGTGATGAAGATACAGCAATTATTATGTATACTTCCGGTACCACCGGTAAGCCAAAGGGGGCTATGCTCACCCATAAAAATATGTTATTTGTTACGGCTGGACATAGTTGCAGTATACGCTGGAATTATCGTTTCCGTTTCTTATCGGTAGCACCTTTATTTCATATCGGCGGGCTGGCCCCTATAATAACTAATATACACAATGGCTGTACTACAGTATTTCTCCACGAATTTAATCCGGTTAATGTCTGGAAAGCAGTTGAAGAACATAGAATTAATTTTATGATGACTGTTCCCCTGATGCTTACATTTATGTTGAATGTTCCTGATGTAGATAAAATGGATTTATCTTCCTTAGATCATATTGTATGTGGTGGCTCTATAGTTCCTGGTTCCTTAATCAGAGCCTATAAAGATTTGAATATTGAAGTGGAAAATGTTTTTGGTATTACGGAGTATGCCGGGGCGGTAACTTTCTGGAATCATGATATGGGAATGGATAAACACGAATCAGTAGGCAAGCCGGTATTTCATGGAGATATAAAAATTATAAATCCCGATACGGGGGAAGAATTGCCGGCGGGAGAAATTGGGGAGATATGTATTAATGGGCCCCAAATCTTTAAAGGATATTGGGGAAATCCCGAAGAAACAGCTAAAGTGATAATTAATAATTGGTATCATTCCGGAGATATGGGTAAAAAAGATGAGGATGGTTTTATTTATGTAGTCGATCGCCTTAAGGACATGATAGTCAGTGGCGGTGAAAATATTTATCCGGCGGAAATAGAAGCAGTCATAGCTAAGCATCCCGGAGTTGCGGAAGTTGCGGTAGTAGGCATGAGGGATGATACTTGGGGAGAAGTACCCCAGGCATTTGTAGCCAAAATGCCGGGAGCTGAATTAACCGAAGAAGATATATTTACCATCTGCCGCGAAAACCTGGCTAAGTTTAAAGTGGTTAAAGATGTAGTTTTTGTCGATTACCTGCCCAGGAATGGGGTGGCCAAGGTAATGAAAACGGAACTGAAAAAATACCCGCTTAAATAATTTTCTCCTAATAAAAAGCCCCCTATCTATAATGATAGGGGGCTTTAAGGTCAGCTTAACTGTTTAACTGGGAATAGCCGGTTTTATTTTACCAGCCGGTGGTTTGGCCAAAAAGGATATTAGTACGGCAATTCCACAAACAACAGCACCTACTAAAAAGGCTTTTTCAAAGCCTAAAGAAACGGAAAGCCGGGGGGCAATAATGGCTCCTACTCCGTAGAAAAGGAATATGGCGCCATAGTTATTGCCTACATTCTGAGTTCCAAACCATTCCGCGGTAATAGTAGGAAATAGTGCTGCAGTTCCTCCGAAGCAAAAGCCTACTACACAAGTGGCTAAAAGGAAAGTTACATAAGTCATAGAAACTATGCTCATAAATATCATAGCCAGACCTAATAAAACGAAAACTATCAGTACCGAGAGTACTCGTCCGATTTTGTCTGATATAGCTCCCCAAAACAAGCGGCCGGCCGCATTGAATAGGGAAATAGTAACAACGGCATTTCCGGCGGCAGCCAGACTTAAGCCTACCATATCAATACCTATATTAGCTGCTACACTAATTACCATAAGGCCTGCTCCGGCTCCGAACAGCATCCAAAGCACCAATATATAAAATTGAGGTGTCCTCATAGCTTCAGTTATAGTATAGTTTACACTTCCTGCGACAAAACCGTCTGTAGTTTGCGGAGCAGGGGGTACCCAACCGGGAGGTGTATATCCTGCGGGGGGTACCGCAAGAAACTGGGCCCCTACCACAATCAGGGAGCCGTAAATAAGACCTAGATATAAGAAAGCTGTACTTACTCCATGAGCGGCAATAAAATAAAGTATGACCGGTTTAAAAATAACTCCGCCCAGTCCTAAGGCAGCTAATACCAGACCATTAATAAGTCCTCTTTTTTCGGGAAACCATTTAACACAAGTAGCTAACGGAGTTACATAAGTAGTACCGATGCCCATTCCGGCAATAAATCCATAAGTTACATAAAGCATCGTAGGGGTAGTAGCAAAACTGGCTAAGATAACTCCTAATCCGGTGAGAATTCCGCCGATGGTAGCTACTATACGGGGGCCGATTTTATCTTGGATACGGCCGGCTATGATTACCGAAAGAGCAAAAAACACTAAAGTAACCGAAAAGGTAAAGACTGTAGCACTGACATCCCAGCCGAATTTTTCCACCAAGGGAGCATTAAAGAGACTCCAGGTGTAGATAGCCCCTAAGCTTAACTGCATAATCAGGGACCCTAAAACTACTAACCAACGATTGACCACTTTTCCTTCCATTAAAAACCCTCCTACAAAAATACATTCTCGATCCAACCATACTACCAAACTAAAAACTACCTGTTCTAAATAGCAACAGGTAGTAAACTATTATCCCATATCTTCTTGAATTTGTCATGGAGTAAATTTATATTGATATGATTGTCACCAAGCAAACTGTAACTATTTTGTAACCACTTGCGTAATAGTATTTAGTATTATCAGAGTATAAGAATTTTAGGAGGTAATATAAATGAAAATCAAACAAACTATAGCATTAGGATTAGCCGGATGTTTGATATTCGGCAGTACAGTTATGGCAGCCCCGGTAGACAATACTAAAGAGGCACCGGCAGCAGAAACGGTTATAACCGAAAAGGCTTCATTAAATGAGGTGCAAATAACGTCGGAGAAGATGGAAGTTAAAAATGAGTATATGGAAATAAATATTGCTTATCCGGTAATTTCCGGGTTAACCGATGCTGATTTCCAGAAACACCTGAATGAGTTTGTGGAAAAGCATGTTATCAAAGCGAAGGAGGATATCGAAGCTCAAGTCCAGGAATATGTTCAATTGTGTAAAGAAAATAACTGGGAAATAAGGCCATACCAGCTTTTTGTTGAATATGAGGTTAAAGCTAATACTGATGAAGTGCTTTCTTTTACCATGACTTACTATACTTATACCGGCGGAGCTAATGGCATGACGGTGGTACACTGCTATAATATTGATAAAAAAGCTAATACGGCTATTAGCTTAAAAGATTTATTCCCGGCCGGAGCAGATTATACAGAGTTAATAAATAAAGAAATAGTAAAGCAGATTGAACTGCGTTCCAAAGATGGAGAAGAAATGTTTTTTGAAGGAGATATGGGTTTTAAAAGTATCAGCGATACCCAGGGTTTCTATTTTAAAGATAACGATATAGTAATTGTATTCCCTAAATATGAAATAGCTCCTGGTGCCATGGGAATTCCTGAATTCGTCCTTAATCTTGCTGACCTTGAAGATAACTTGACTGTTAAAGATGATAGTAAAATATCTATTAACGGAGTAGAAATTACAACTGTTTTGAACGATGATAAAATAGTAATGATACCGTTGCGCATGACAGCAGAACAGTTAGGTTATAATTTAGAATGGAATGCTGAAGAACAAAGTGTTCTGCTTACTAAAGGCCAAGCAACTGCCAAATTGAAAATCGGGGATAATATATATATAGCCAACCATAAGATCCCCTATGAGTTGGAAGCGGTTCCGGTTATTATTGATGGATCTACCTATGTGCCGGTAACGTTTTTAGAAACCGTACTACTATATAAACTTTAATCACTTAGAATAAGAGCTAATTAGGAAGCGGGGTTAATTGGAGATGAACCGCACGAGGAGTATATGCAATTTAATCATATGCCTAATGATTATTAGCCTAACGGGCTGTAGCTTGCCTACAGCCCCTTCTAATTTAATCAGGCCCCCCCAGGCTAATGAAGCTAACCTTAAATTAAAGCAAGATATTGAAAAATTCTTACCTCCGGAAGCCAGGTTAACTATTCCCGCTTCCTCCAAGGGCAATGCTAAAACGTTTTTCGAGGCAGATATAAATGGAGATGGGGTCAATGAAATTCTAGCTTTTTATAAGTTAGGCAATGAGGGCTTTAGGTTAGGTTTTATAGTTCTGACTCCAGCTGCCAACCAGGGTTGGCAAGAGATGGCGCGGGTAGACGAGTATGCTGATGATATCGTTTTAGTCGATTTTATTGATATTACCGGAAATAAAGTACCCGATCTTTTAGTAGGCTGGTCGGGAGGAAGTTATGATTTAGGTAATCAGCTATCCATATATAGCTTTAATAATAATGAATTAATATCCTTAGAGCCTATATCATACCGCAACTTAACTACCGGTGATTTAGATGGAGACAAATTAGCCGAGCTTGCGATTATTATAGATAAAAGGGTACAAGACATTCCTAATGCGGTAGTAGAAGTCTATAAATATGAAAATCAAGAACTGAATTTAACTTATACTGCCGAATTTGCCGGCTGTTACCCGGGGGAACTGCTTATAGGTAATGCTGCCCCGGAAAAGAAAGGCCTTTTTGTAGAGACTTACTTAGGGGCTCATTCGGCTGCTACTCATTTATTAGTTTATCAAGAGGGCCAATTAATATCAGCACTAGCTGAAGAACCTGATGATGTTTCCTATAACTTTAAGCCTTATCCCTTACCTTCTAAAGATGTAGACGGGGATGGAATAATCGAGATAGGTATACACATAGAACCGCCCGGCTCTGAAAATCTGGCTATGGTAGAAATCCCCTGGATAGAAAACTGGTATCGCTGGGATGGACAAACCGGGCTGGAATGGGTGAGTGAAGTTTACGCTGACTATGGATTGAGTTATGAGTGGCAAATACCTGCCCAGTGGCGGGACCAATATACTATTACCCGGGAAACCGGGGAAGAAATAAGCCGGGTAGAATTTTATGCTTTAGCTGATAAATATCAGCATGAAATCTTTACCCTGCTGACAATAGATGATGAGCTATGGGAAGCGGAAGAAAAACGTATCCAGCAAGAGGGCAAGATATATGAAGTTATAGAAGAAAACCGGCTATTAGGTAAAGTGTATGTAGCTATATTAGCCGGACTTGAAACTGATCAAACTATTTTGCCTATAACTTTAGAGCAGATTAAGGCCCGGTTTAGAGTAGTTTCTTCCTAATGTTAAATGAGGTGAAAAGGATGCCTAAAATTTTAATTGTGGAAGATGAAGAAAGTATAAGAAGCTTCATTCGGGTTAATTTAAAAAGGCATGATTTTACGGTGCTGGAAGCAGGCAGCGGGGAGGAGGCTTTGGACTTTACCCGTCAACATGAGGATATATCCATAGTTTTGCTGGATGTTATGCTACCGGGTATAGACGGGTTTGAGGTTTGCCGCATATTACGTCATAAATATCCGGTTATCGGTATCATCATGCTAACTGCCAAAGGACAGGAAATAGATAAATTAGAAGGTTTGAGTGGCGGGGCTGATGATTATATGGTAAAGCCTTTTAGCCCGGCCGAATTGATGGCCAGGATTCAGACCTTGTTAAGAAGAATTAACCTCTTGAGCCCGGATAAATCTTTCCCCGCCTCTCTAGTTATTTCGGGCCCTTTCCGCTTAAATATGCAGGAAAAAAAGCTCTATAAGCATGATAAGGAAATTAGCTTAACTCCTACCGAATTAGTTATAGTTAATCTGTTTATGACTCACGAAGATCAGGCTTTAAGCCGGGACCAGATTTTAGATAAGGTTTGGGGCGAAAATTATGTCGGTGACCTTAAAGTTGTAGATGTTAATATGCGCCGGATCAGACGTAAGATAGAAGATGATCCGGTTAAGCCTAAATATATAGAAAGTGTTTGGGGCTATGGTTACCGCTTCCGAGGAGATATTAAGGATGAATAGTATTAAAAAAAGATTAGTTTTTCAATATTTAACTATCATTCTTTTAACTATAGTAGTTTTGGAAGGCTTATTTTTATTGGCCATAAATAATTACTACTATGGGGGAGTAGAACAAGCCTTAATCAGTAAAGCTACCGTATCCGGCAATTTCATTAACCGTTATGCATCCGGGTATTCTTTAACTACTAAGGCCCGCTATATATTTGAAAATATTGATAAAGATGAATTAGCTTTAGTAGAGGTCATTAATCCGGCCGGTAAAGTTATTCTTGATAACAGCGGTTTTTATAATGAAAAACTAGTGGATAGTCCCGATTTTAACCAAGCTTTAACTGGGGCCCCGGGGGTATGGAAAGGTAATAATGAAGCGGGAGAACGGATTTTAGGTGTCAGTACGCCCATTGAGCAGGATAATAGTGTTATAGGGGTTTTGCGTTATACTACTTCTTTAGAGGAAGTCGATAAAACCGTATTAAATATATTTATATTTGTTTTATCCATAGGAGCAGCAGTATTGCTGTTAGCTTTATTAGTAAGTACTTTAATTTCAAGAAGCATTGTCAGACCTATTGAAGAATTAACTAAAGCAGCGGAAGAAATGACTTTAGGTAATTTTAATGTTAAGATTTCTCCCCCTCCTTATGAAGATGAAATAGGTAAGCTGAGTAATACTTTAAACTATATGGCCAAGGAAATAGTTAAAACCGATAAGATGAAAAATGACTTTATTTCCTCTATATCCCATGAATTAAGAACTCCATTAACCTCTATAAAAGGCTGGAGTGAAACTATATTGGCCGGTGACTTGGATGATAAAGAGGAAAGCCGTGAAGGTCTTAATATAATTATCCGGGAAACCGACCGGTTAGTTAATTTAGTAGAAGAACTGCTAGATTTCTCTAAATATCAATCCATGGAAATAGTTTTGCAAAGAAGAAATACTAATATTGAATATTTAGTAAAACAAGTTAAAGAACAACTGAAAATAAAAGCTTATGCAAAAGATATTACTATTAGTTGGGAAAATACGGCCCATAATATAATAGCCTATGTGGACCCCAACCGCTTTAAGCAAGTCTTATTAAACATATTGGATAATGCTATTAAATTTACGGCTCCGGCAGGAATTATTAGGATTACGATTAGTAATGAAGATAATTATATAAAAATAACTATCGAAGACAATGGTATAGGAATAAGGGAAGCAGATTTAGCTAAAATAAAGACGCGGTTTTATAAAGCTGATTTAAAATCCGCCGGCAGCGGTCTGGGTTTAGCTATAGCTGATGAGATAATTACTTTACACGGGGGCAAGCTTAATATAGAAAGCAGCTTAGATCAAGGAACCAGGGTAAGAGTTTTAATACCTATATAATAATGCAATTCCTTTTTCCATCTGACTGCCTAAACGCAACTGCTCTCTTCAGACGGTCTAGCCCTTGTTGTAAAACAGGGCGGGGAACGGCAATATTAATGCGCTGAAATCCTTGCCCCCCTGCCCCAAACATTGATCCTGCATCCAGCCAAATTCCGGCCTTTTGCATCAGCAGTTCATCCAGTTCCTGGTCGGAGATCCCCAGTGCGCTGCAATCCAACCAGACAAGATAGGTGCCTTCAGGTTCCACCAGACGAATGACAGGAAGTTCTTCTTGCAGAAATTTCCTTACCAATTCAAGATTTTCCGCCAGGTACAGCTTAAGTTTCTCCAGCCATTGTGTACCTTGTTCATAGGCGGCTTGGCAGGCTAAGAGTCCCATCAGATTAGGCTGGGCATAACCAGTTTTCTGGATTTCCCCGCAAAACAGCCGGCGGATTTTAGCATCCTTTATAAATATGTTGGAAATCTGCAGGCCGGCTAGATTAAAGGTTTTAGACGGAGATGTACACATCACGGTAAGGTCGGCATATTCCGGCTTTAACCCGGCGAACACCAGATGCCGATAAGGGGAATAGACAAAATCAGCATGTATCTCATCAGATATGACGTAAACTCCATGACGAACGCAGACGTCCCCCAGAGCGGTTAGCTCTTCTTTTGTCCAAACCCGCCCTACAGGATTATGGGGACTGCACAGGATAAACAGCCTAACCTGATGTTCTATAATTTGCCGTTCAAATTCAGCTATGTTCATATGGTAACGGCCTTCCGTATAGATTAGTTGATTTATGATTAAATGGCGGTCATTAGCTTTTACAGCCTCTTCAAAAGGATAATATACCGGTTGTTGAATAATAACGGCATCCCCTTGTTTGGTCAAAGCACGAATAGCGGTGCAAATAGCAAAAACTACTCCCGGGGTTTTAACCAGCCATTCCGGTCGGGGCTCCCAGCCAAACCGGCTCTGATACCAGTTGAACAGGGCTTTAAAGTAGCCTTCATCAGCGGAATTGCTGTATCCGAAAACGCCGTGGCATATCCTGTGTGACAATGCCTCAAGTACGGCCGGTGGAGATTTGAAATCCATATCTGCTACCCAAAAAGGAAGAATATCCTCCGGTTTGCCCCTTTTTACCGCGAAGTCATATTTTAAAGAACTGGTGCCGCGGCGTTCTATGATCTCATCAAAATTAAACATTGAGGTATCCTCCTTATAGGGCTTGGCTGAGGTCAGCAATCAGATCGTCGGCTGATTCCAGACCGACGGACAAGCGCAGCAGGCAATCCCCGATGCCTTTCATTTCCCTTTCTTCGGCGGGGATATCTGCATGAGTCTGAAGCATGGGGTAGGTAATCAGACTTTCCACCCCACCCAGGCTTTCTGCATATTGAATCAGGGACACCTTTTCCAACAGACGGTGAGCAGTTTTTTTACAGTTGGTAGTAAAGGAGAGCATAGCTCCAAATCCAGAGGCTTGTTTTTGAGAAATTTCATATCCGGGATGACTAGGTAGTCCCGCATAGAATACCTTGCTAATTTGTTTTTGCTCTGCGAGCCATTTGGCAATTTGGAGGGTTGTTTTTTGCTGCTGTTCCATACGCACCGGCAAGGTTTTAATTCCCCGGATTAAAAGCCAACTATCAAAAGGGGATAGGCAGGCTCCGGTTGTTTTGTAGATAAAACGCAGACGCTCGGATAAAATCTCATCAGATACCACCAGAAAGCCTGCCAGCGTGTCGTTGTGTCCTCCCAGATATTTTGTCCCGCTGTGGAGTACTATGTCGGCTTCCAGGAGCAGGGGCTTTTGAAAATAAGGGGTGAGAAAAGTGTTGTCTACCACCAGCAAAAGATGATGAGCTTTACATAAACGGGCAGTGGCAGTAATATCAGTTACCTGCATCATAGGGTTGGTAGGGGTTTCGATAAAAACCGCTTTAGTTTCCGGTCTAATATGCTCTTCAATATTATGGATGCAGGAGGTATCCACAAAGTCAAAAGCAAGCCCGTTTTTTCTGGAAATGTAATGGAATAGGCGGTGTGAGCCGCCGTAAAGATCATCAGAGGCAATAATATGATCTGACGGTGAAAACAGCTCCATCAGTGCTGTAATAGCAGCCATCCCCGAGGAAAAGGCCATGGCATCCAAGCCGCCTTCTAGCTGGGCCACGGTTCTTTCCAGATGCTCCCGGGTAGGGTTCTGTGCCCTTGAATAATCAAAGCCTGTGCTTTGCCCCACTGCAGGGTGTGCAAAAGTAGCCGACTGAAAAATAGGGACACTAATAGCTCCTGTTGTATCATATTTTTTATCACTTCCGTGAATACACAGAGTTGTAAAATCCATAAGCCCCTCCCTAGATAAATTTTTAAATATAAAACATTATCGCGTCCTCTTCCTTATACTTCTCTGCCTCATTGACAAGATCGGAGAGGGTAATGGTACGTAATGTTTCCGTTATACTTCTATCTAACACGTCGAAAACAGATAACCGCAGGGCTTTGTTAATCTCTGGAGCTTTGTCTGAAGCAGTTTTCTGAGTCTGTTCGAATAAAGATGCTTCCACAGCCAGTAATACGTCCAGCACGGTTATCTGTTTTGGCATTCGTGCCAATTTATAACCACCCTGTGCACCTTTGGTGGAAAGAACCAGTCCGGCTCTTTTTAATAGAGAAAAAGCCTGTTCCAAATATATTTTAGAAATATCAAGTTTTTCAGCCAGGCTGGCTACCGTAATATATTCTTCATTATTATATTGCTGTGCCATGCTTATAACTGCCGCCAGGGCATACTGTCCTTTTGCTGATATTCTCATAGTTTCACCCATCTCTATATAATTCATATATAAATAGTGTGTATTGAATAATAAGATTTAAAAAAGCTCTTGTCAATAGGAAAACTAAAATCATACTAAATTTATAGAAATAATATAATAAAAGATATTGACATTGTCGTTGGAGAGGATTAATGTATTCATATAAAACATATATGAATACATTAATTAAAGATGGAGGTAATGATATGTCCAAGGTTTACAAGAATTTAACCGATCTAATTGGAAAAACACCCCTGCTGGAGCTTGCTAACTATGAAAAGAAAGAGGGACTTCAGGCGACTGTGATTGGTAAGCTGGAGTATTTTAATCCGGCCGGAAGTGTAAAGGACCGGATTGCCAAAGCTATGATTGAGGATGCAGAAGCAAAAGGATTGCTGAATTCCGAATCTGTTATCATTGAACCCACCAGCGGAAACACTGGTATTGGCCTGGCAGCAGTGGCAGCATCCCGGGGGTATCGTATTATTCTTACTATGCCTGAAACGATGAGCATCGAACGCAGGAACCTGCTTAAAGCATATGGGGCTGAGCTGGTGCTTACCGAAGGGTCTAAAGGTATGTCCGGCGCCATTACTAAAGCCGAGGAACTAGCCCAGGAAATTCCCCATTCCTTCGTTCCCGGTCAGTTTGTAAATCCTGCGAACCCGGAAATTCACCGAAAAACCACTGGTCCTGAGATCTGGGAGGATACCGATGGCAAGGTTGATATTTTGGTATCCGGCGTCGGCACCGGTGGTACTCTAACCGGAGCAGGCGAATATTTAAAAACGAAAAATCCCCATATTCAGGTAGTGGCTGTGGAGCCTGATGCATCTCCGGTACTTTCTGAAGGGAAACCTGGTCCTCATAAAATTCAGGGAATCGGAGCCGGTTTTGTTCCTGAAGTGTTGAATACATCTATCTATGATGAGATTATTCGCGTAAAGAATGAAGACGCATTTGCGGTGGGCAAGGAGCTTTCCAAAACAGAAGGGTTACTGGTGGGTATTTCTTCCGGGGCAGCCCTTTGGGCAGCTACTGAACTGGCAAGACGTCCGGAAAATGCAGGTAAGGCGATAGTGGTAATCCTCCCCGATACTGGTGAAAGATACCTTTCTACTCCGCTTTTTTCCGAGTAAAATATGTTTCAAGGGCTTAAGCGAATTTGTAAATGTTTATTATAGTTAGGAGGCATATTGATGCCCATTCAAAAAAGAATTGCTGCTATTCACGACATATCCTGTTTCGGAAGGTGTTCCCTTACCGTAGCCTTGCCTATTATTTCTGCTGCCGGCATTGAGGTAAGTGTGATTCCAACCGCTCTGCTTTCCACCCATACCGGGGGAATACCGGGCTATACTTTCCGGGATCTGACCGATGAAATTTTACCTGTTACAGAACATTGGAAATCCCTGGGTTTGGAATTTGATGCTCTTTATACCGGATTTTTGGGCTCGTTTGAGCAAATTGAGGTCGTCAAGGAAGTCTTTGATAAATTTCGGCAAAAGGAAAATCTTTTTATTGTTGATCCGGTTATGGCGGATAACGGCGAACTATATAAAATTTTTCCGGATAGTTTTCCCGCCGGAATGTGCACTTTGTGCAGCAAAGCAGATGTAATTGTTCCTAATATTACGGAGGCGGTTCTTTTGCTGGAGGAACCTTATAAGGAAGGGCCTTATACTCCTAGATATATTGAGAAACTTTTGCGCAGCCTTGCCAAGTTGGGGCCCAAGCAAGTTGTTCTCACCGGGGTTTATTTTGATGATGAGCAGTTGGGGGCAGCGAGTTACGATGCCGGTAAAGAAGAAATTGATTTTGCCTTTGCTAAACACATACCTGAATACTTTCATGGGACGGGAGATGTGTTCGCCAGTGCCATGGTGGCCGCTCTTTTGAAGGGACTGAATCTGCCCAGCGCTACTGCTGTTGCGGTGGATTTTACCGTAAAAAGTATAGAGCGTACGAGGCAGGCTGGAAGTGATATTCGCTTCGGGGTAGATTTCGAACCGGGCCTGCTGGAACTGGCCCAGAAATTGAGCCGATAACCTTTAAGTTTGAAATCCTATTATTCATATATTATAATAGTGAATAGTAAAAATAGGATGTGATAGCATGAAAATTTCCACCAGAGGCCGGTATGCGCTGCGAATGATGCTGGATTTGGCCATACACAATGATGAATATGTAACTATTAAAAGTATTGCCGAACGTCAGGAGATTTCCAATAAATATTTGGAACAGATAATTACGATTTTAAGCCGGGCAGGTTTTGTGAAAAGTATCCGCGGCCCTCAGGGCGGCTATAAGTTGACTCGGCCCGCCAGCCAATATACCGTAGGAATGATTTTAAGATTAATCGAAGGCCGGCTGGTTCCGGTAGCATGTATGGAGGATGAACCTAATCAGTGTTCACGTTGCGAAACCTGCGTAACATTGGATGTGTGGAAGCAGATCGAAGATGCCATCAACAGTGTGGTAGACCATATTACCTTGGAAGACCTGGTAAAGAAACAATGTGAGGTTTGCTTGGATTAATACGTGGTTAGAACTGCTTGCACAATATAAAAATATGGGTTTCCTATAGCCCTAATTCCTATTAAAGCTATAGGAAAAATACAATAATGAGGAGAATGAATTTTATGACAGTGGAAAGAGTATATAAATTTGAGACCCTGCAGATACATGCAGGGCAGGAAAGTCCAGATCTGGCCACAGACGCCCGGGCTGTTCCTATCTATCAAACGTCGTCTTATGTTTTTGCGGACTCAGCTCAAGCCGCCGGGCGGTTTGGCCTTATAGAATCCGGGAATATTTATTCTCGTATTATGAATCCCACCTCTGATGTGTTTGAAAAGCGTATGGCCGCTTTGGAGAATGGAATCGGAGCCTTGGCATTGTCCAGCGGGGCTGCTGCGGTCACCTATGCTATACAAAATATTGCCCGGTCTGGTGATCATATCGTTTCCGCCAACACCATATATGGGGGCACGTATAATTTGTTTGAACATACCTTCAAGGATTTTGGAATTGATGTGACCTTTGTAAACCCTGATTTGCCCGGGAGTTTTGAAACTGCCATTCAGCCCAATACCAAGGCTATTTTTATTGAAACCTTAGGCAATCCCAACTCTAGTCTCATTGATATCCGGGCAGTGGCTGACTTAGCCCATAAAAATGGGATTCCTCTAATTATTGACAATACCTTTGCCACCCCCTACCTGCTGCGCCCCTTTGAATATGGGGCCGATATTGTAGTGCACTCCGCAACCAAATTTATTGGGGGACATGGAACGTCCATTGGTGGGGTCATTGTTGACAGTGGAAAGTTTGATTGGGCCGCCTCTAAAAAATTCCCCGGACTTTCTGAACCGAATCCCAGTTACCATGGTGTCCGCTTAACCGAAGCTGCCGGAGCTGCAGCCTATATCACCAAAGCGCGGGTAACACTTTTGAGAGATACCGGCTCGACCCTTAGTCCTTTTAACTCTTTCCTGTTTCTGCAGGGGCTTGAAACACTTTCTCTGCGCGTAGAACGTCATGTTAGTAATACCCTTAAGGTTATTGAATTTCTTAAAAACCATCCCCAAGTCGAGCGTATAAACCACCCGTCCCTGCCGGAGAGTCCGTATCACAAGTTGTATCAGGAGTATTTTCCCCAAGGCGGCGGTTCGATCTTTACTTTCGAAATCAAGGGCGGTGCTGAGGAGGCCCAAGCCTTTATCAATAAACTGAAAATATTTTCTTTACTGGCCAACGTAGCAGATGTTAAGTCCTTGGTCATTCATCCTGCCAGCACCACCCATTCTCAAATGAGTGAACAGGAGCTTTTGAATTCAGGAATTAAACCTAATACCGTACGTTTATCCATTGGAACCGAGCATATTGATGATTTGATTTTTGACCTTGACCAAGCGTTCTAACTGTTTTTACATCAATTTTCATAGGAGTGGGATTCGTAAAATAAGCATAATTTCATCAATAAAAGTTTTAAGGCTAACCGATCTAAAAATTGGGACCTAAAGCTGCAGAGTCTAAGGCATTAGGAGGCACTATAAAAGCCTGGCTGCCGAAAACCGTGCAAGAGCCTGCTCTTTCTTAAGGGCAGGCTCAATCTGTTTTTATTGTTATAGATTGAAAACGTGATATCCTATAATCAGGATTAGCTGTACATCCTGAAAATTAAGAATTTTCCGCCAATATTAGCAGGCATCTATATCCTGAAAACACTTTTTAAGATATAGTTACCCCTACTGGCGATTATTTTTTGTTTTAGGCATCAAAAAGCAGTATGGGTGATCAAGTGAGGGAATTTAATGCTTTTGATTAATTTAATCAGTTTATATTTATTATCAGTAACTGTCGCAGTTGTTTTTTGTGCCGTACACATGAGAGCTTTAAACGGCTCGAACTACACCAAGGCCAGCTTATTGTTATGTCTGGCGATATGTTTTTACATACTCGGATATACCATGGAGCTAAATTCATACACTCCTGTACAGATTCTATTCTGGAACTATATAGAATATATCGGAATTCCCTTTGTGTCATCTTTATGGCTGACAACCGTATTGATGTATACCGGCTATTTTACACAGCACAAAAAAATTCTTGGCGCGGCAATTTTTGTGATTCCCTTGGTGACCCTTATGCTGCGTTTTACAAATGATTATCACGGGCTTTATTTTGCTTCGGTAGCATATGTGGAAGCATTGGGAGGATTATTTTTCTTAAAGGAGATCGGGCCATGGATGTATGTTCAAATCGTGCACTCTATGCTAATGATTATAGTAGCTATGAACCTGTTTATATACGATTCCCTAAAAGATATACCCAAGCAGGCAGGTAAAATTATGCTTGTAATAGCAGCTTCGGTGGTTGCCGTGACAGGTCTCTTGCTTATGAATTTTAAACCATATGGATTACCGATTGACTATATGGCTTTATGTCTTCCTCTCACATGTATTATGGTTATTTTAGCCATATCGCGCTATGATTTGCTAGAAACTAAATCTATGGCTAGAAGTAAGGTGTTTGAGGCCAGCAGTGATGCTATTTTGCTGGTTAATTACCAAAACAGGATTTTGGACTACAATGATAGTGCGCAAAAGCTTTTTGAACAGGCGGGTATACGTTTGGAAAATAAATACTTGTCTACTCTGTTTGGAAAGTCTGCTAATTTGCATGAAGTCCTGAAGAAAAAGAAAACTTTTGTCTTGAAACTGCGGGTTAATGGTGAGGAACGTTATTATGACATTAGTACAAAAAATATAGATGATCACAATATGTTACGCGGATGGATAAAAACTATTCGTGATATGACAGAAATATATCAGTTGAATGAAGAGTTAAAAAAGCAGGCAATGACCGATGAACTTAGTGTGTTAAGTAATCGGAGAGCCTTTATCACGAGGGGAAGGGAATGGATGGCCAAAGCCGAGGAAAGCGGTATTAATCTTCATCTTTTGATGTTGGATTTAGATCACTTTAAAGATGTGAATGACCAGTATGGTCATCCCACCGGTGATTTAGTGATTCGGGAATTTGCGCAGATACTAAAAAGAAGTTTTGACGAAGAAGGTCTTATTGCCCGTCTGGGAGGGGAAGAATTTGTGGTTTTGCTTGCGGGCTTGAGTGATGAAGAAGTTATGCAGAAAGCCCAGAAATTGCTTACAACAGCAGAACAGCATGTATATCGCTATTTTGGCAACCAATTTCATGTAACTGTTAGTATTGGCATGACCAAGAAGCAAAACGGTCAGAGCTTAGAAACTCTGATGAGGAAAGCTGACCGGGCTCTTTATCAGTCAAAGCACCGGGAGCGCAATTGTATTACGGTATTGTAAATAAGATACCTATTTTTCAATAGACGATATTTCATCATCTCCCTAAAAAAGGAGATGATTTTTTGCGGCAGCCTCTTTGCCCCTTATTCATCGACAGAATTTATAATTCCGCCTCCCAGTACCTGATCACCATCATAAAGTACCACAGCTTGACCGGGAGTTATAGCCCTTTGAGCAGTAGTAAATTCTACCCGCATTCTGTTATTGTCCAGCGGGGTAACTAAAGCGGGCATCGGTGCAGCAGAATAGCGTATTTTGGCGCTTAAATGCTGCGCATCCTCTAAGGCTGTTCCCGATATATAATTGACATCTTGGGCAATCAAAGTGTTGTGGAACAATTCCTGGTGTTCACCTACCCAAACCGTGTTGGTGTCTGCATCAATAGCAGTTATATAAACCGGGTGTCCTAAAGCTAATCCCAGACCTTTTCTCTGGCCTATGGTATAATGATGAATTCCTTTGTGAGGTCCTAAAGGTTCGCCGGTGGTGGAACGAAAAAGGCCGGTTTTAGTTTCTAAGCCGGAATAATTATCTACGAATTCACCGTAGCAGCCGGCTGATACAAAACATAGATCCTGGCTTTCAACTTTGTCGGAAACTGGCAGCCCTGCTTCCTCAGCTAGCTTTCGTACCATTGGTTTGGTATATATACCCAAAGGGAAGAGGGTATGGTGCAATTGATGCTGATTTAAAGTATAAAGGGCATAGCTCTGGTCTTTACTGCTGTCAAGACCTTTAAACAATGTATATAGACCCGAGTTGTCATCTTTTATAATTCTGGCATAGTGGCCGGTAGCAATAAAATCGGCGTCCATAGCGATGGCTTTGCTTATCAGTGACTCGAATTTAAGATAACGGTTACAGGCTATGCAGGGGTTAGGGGTATGTCCCTCAAGATATTCGCGGCAAAAGTAGTCGATTACTTTATTTTTAAACTCATCCCGAAAGTTAAAGACATAATGGCGTATGCTTAGCTTATGGGCTACCATACGGGCATCACTAACAGCATCCAGACTACAGCATGCGCCGGTAATCGGTTCGTCGTTCTGCCAGATTTGCATAGTAATACCGATAACTTCATAACCCTGCTGCTTAAGCAGCAGGGCGGCCACCGAACTGTCTACACCGCCACTCATGGCAACAATTACTTTTTTGTGCAACGATTGTCCATCCTTTCAAATAAAAGGGGACAGCTTCTTTTATACACAAGAACTGCCCCCCGTTCTAAAACTATTATTATCTCTATTTATCAATCTTAATACATAAGGTGTCGGCCTCATGCTTACAACAGTTTTTGGAGAGGCTGGCTGAACCGCCCTGACCTTGCCGATAATTAATTATGGCTTCATGCAGAGCATCAGCAGCCAGATTGGAACAGTGCATTTTAACCGGGGGCAGACCGTCTAAAGCTTCAGCCACAGTACGGTTAGTTATTTTTTCTGCCTCTTCCAGGGTTTGGCCTTTAACTAATTCAGTGACCATACTGCTGGTAGCTATGGCGGCAGCACAACCGAAAGTTTGGAATTTAATATCTTGGATTATGTCATCCTTTACTTCGATTTCTATATGCATGATATCACCACATACCGGGTTGCCTACTTCACCGACACCACTGGCCTGATCAATTTTGCCTACATTACGGGGGTTCATAAAATGATCCATTACTTTTTCAGAGTATGCCATTGCTTTTTCCTCCTTTATTTTCCCAATGGGGACATAACTCGTAAATTTTTAATTATGATAGGGAGTTTTTCCAAAACGTAATCAACTTCATCCGGGGTATTATCCTTACCCATAGTAAGGCGTAAAGAGCCATGAGCCGTTTCATGGGGCAGGCCAATAGCCAAAAGTACGTGGGAAGGGTCCAGAGAACCGGAAGTACAGGCAGAACCGCTGGAAGCCATAATCCCATAACTATCAAGCATGAGAAGTATGGATTCACCCTCCACATAATCGAATACTACGCTTACACTGCCGGGCAAACGCTCGAGGGGATGACCAGTCAGGCGAGAATTAGGGATGTTATCCAAAATTCCCTGACTTAATCGTTGGGCTAAACCTTTTAAGTGCACAATATTCTGGTTCATTCGCTCCTTAGCTAATTCAGCAGCTTTACCAAATCCTACCGCACCGGGAATATTAACCGTACCAGCCCGCAGATTACGCTCATGGGCACCTCCGTGCAGATAAGAAGCAATGCGGGTTCCCTTTTTTACATAAAGGCAGCCTATACCTTTGGGACCATATAACTTATGACTGGAAGCGGACAACAAATCTACTCCCAGTTCTTTCACATCAACCGGAATTTTGCCTACGCTTTGTACGGCATCAGTATGAAAAGCAGCACCTGCTTCATGACTGATGGCCGCCAAGGTTTTTATGTCTTGAACAGTACCTATTTCATTATTGGCATGCATGATTGAGACCAGAGCCGTATCGGTCCGCAAGGCTTTTTTTAGAGTGTCAGGTTCTACTAAGCCCTCCGCATTTACCGGCAGAATGGTAAGGTCAAAACCATTTTTACTGAGATATTCGCAAGTATGCAGTATGGCATGATGCTCAATAGCGGAAGTAATAATATGTTTGCCTTTTTTCTGCTGCTCATGATTCATAAAGGCGATTAATGCCTGGTTATTAGCCTCCGTACCACCGGCGGTAAAGATAATCTCGGCCGGAGAGGCTCCAATTAGGGAGGCTACCTGTTCCCGAGCCTCTTCAAGAGCCTGATGGGCACGTTGCCCTTGAGAGTGGATACTGGAGGAGTTACCGTATATTTCGGTATAATACGGAATCATTGCTTGAAATACTTCAGGATCAACCGGTGTAGTAGCACTATGGTCCATGTATATAGATTTCATATTTAACATCTCCTTGTCCTTAATGTCTAAGCTATTTGTTGTATATAATAGTTCCTTTTTGCGCTTCCAGAGCTAAATCAGCTAATGTATAAGAGTCTAAAACCTGTGTGATCGAGTCCCTGATTTCTGTCCATATAATTCGAGTTACACAACAGTCCGAACGCTCACAATTTTCGGGATTAGTTTCGCTAACGCATTCCGCCGGAGCGATGGGACCTTCCAGTACCCGAATAATATCTCCCGCGGTTATATCCTGAGGTTTTTTGCCTAATAAATATCCTCCCTGCGGTCCGCGTATACTTTTTAACAATCCCGACCTTTTAAGGGGAATCATAAGCTGTTCTAAATAACGTTCGGAAATACCTTGCCTTTCGGCAATGGTATGAGTAGCAACTGGAGTTTGGTCATTCCACTGGGCTATATCAACCATAGCCCGCAGGCCATATCTACTTCTGGTGGATAACTTTATCATTTTTATCTACCCCTTTAAAAAACTCAAAATAATCTATTTATATAAAAAATCTGTGGCTTACCTGGCATAAGCAATCATTTTTTCCAAAGCAATGACTGCCTTAGCTCTTATATCTTCGGGTACGGTTATTACTGTAGATAGATTTTCTAACGAGTAAAGAATCTTATCTAAAGTAATGCTTTTCATATTGGGACAGATTAATGCATCTTGCGCTATCAGCAGCTCTTTTTCAGGGCTTAGCTGCTTTATTTTGTGCATAACCCCGCATTCGGTAGCGATGATAAATTTGCGCCGCTCAGATTTACTGGCATAATCTATTATGCCGGAGGTGCTGCCGATATAATCGGCTAGAGCCGTAACTTCCGGGTTGCATTCCGGATGCACTAAAATTTCGGCATCAGGATGTTTTTCTTTTAGCTGCCTAATATCAGCTGTGGTCACTGCTGCGTGAATAGGACATCGGGATGGATAAAGATCCAGGGTTCGTCCTAGCTGACCGGCTATAAAATGCCCCAGATTCTCGTCCGGTATAAATAAAATTCGGGCATTCCGGGGCAGTTTTTCAATAATTTTTACTGCATTGGAGGAAGTGACGCAAATATCACTGATAGCTTTAACTGATGCAGGAGTGTTGACATAACTAACTATAAGTCCATCAGGGTTTTCCTGCTTAAAATGCAGGATATCATCGATATCTACACTGTTCGCCATGGGACAAGTGGCAGCCGGTTCCGGTGAAAGCACGGTTTTATCAGGACAAAGAATAGATGCTGATTCGGCCATGAAGTCTACTCCTGCTACCAGTATAGTATCGGAAGCTGAATTTTTGGCAGCCACAGCCATGGCATATGAATCCCCGACGAAATCGGCTATATCTTGTATCTCGTCCCGTTGGTAATAATGAGCGATAATATAAATCGATTTTTCCTTTTTAATACGGTTAATTTCTTTAATAGTATCCCAGTCTTTTCTTGGCATAATAATCACCTGCTAAATAATATTTTTTCCGGGTGGCTGTAAATATTAAATTTATTTCCCCGGGCAAAACCTACTACGGTTATATTTAGTTCTTCGGCTAATTGAATAGTTAGCCCGGTAGGCGCGGAGCGCGAAAGTACCAACGGTATTTTCGCCCGAGCTGCTTTAATTAAAATTTCCGAGGCTACCCGCCCGCTTAATAATAAGCATTTATCATTAAGGTTGATATCATTGATAAAGGCATGTCCGATAACTTTATCGACTGCATTGTGCCGTCCGATATCTTCATACATAAACATAATTCCTGAAGCATCTGCCAGTGCTGCATTATGAACTCCGCCGGTAAGACGAAAGGTAGTGGAACGGTCTTCCAGGTAATTAATTATTTCCAGCAACTGCTCCGCAAAAAAATAGGCTTCGGATTCCAGGGGCTTAATTTGGCGGGCATCATTAATGAAATAGAATCCGGCGCGGCTTTTACCACAGCAACTGGCCATATGGCGGCGCAAAAAATTGCCGGTTTGGGGAGTAGGTAAACTCGTTTCTATCCACAATAAACCTTCTTCCGTGCGGCAGGAAATTTTCATAATATCCGTAGGCTTATTTATCAAACCCTCACTTAGTAAAAACCCTAACCCCAATTCTTCATATCCACCGGGAGAGCAAATCATAGTCGCAAGCTCTACATGATTTAAAAAAAGTGTTAATGGGGTCTCTTCAACAATTTGGTCACTGTTTAAGGCTACTTTACCCTGATTATAAACAGTGATTTCCCGCGGGCGGCATATAACTGGCTTAGTCATGCTAAATTCCTCCGGCTTCAAAAATTAGTGTACATAAATTTACTACAATATACATAAAACCGATAGGAAATGTCAAGTATATTTGCTGATTAGTTTCATATTAAAAATTGATATCTTTCTTAGGCTATCAGTTTAAGTAATTGCTAGCTATATAGACTTTTTCACCGTATGGTAGTATGATGTAATTAGAAATACATAACCCTGAATTTGCCTGTTGTTCGTAATGATGATTAGGGAAAAGAGGCGATGATTATGGGAATTAAAATATTTACGGGTGGTTAAGTTAGTAGCCTTACTCGTATTTTGTGCTTTCTGGGTGTGAATAATAAGTGAAGGAGGGGTCACTTATGTTCAGATGTTTCATGCAATGGCTAACCAAGCTATTTAATTCGTGGACAAAACCTTGGAACTATACTCAGGAATTAGAATTTAGGGAGTGGATGTATAGGCGGGGATTAACTATAAAAACTTATTCAGATGACTAGCTGATAAGACGAAAGTTTAGGATTTTACCTTTACTTTCGTCTTTGTATTTGTGGCAGTGGAGGAACGCTTGGTTGCCAGTCGGGTATCATTGATGAAGACCGCTATATTTAGGGGATTTGAAAATACTACTTTTTAGCAGCCCTATAGCGTTCAGTGTAGGTCAGCCGGCCATTTATCCGTTCGGAGAGCATGAGGCTGATGGTGTGAGCTTCGGTGGCAAAAGGTGCGCCCAGGAGCTCATTTAGGTCTGGCTTACGGTTTAATAGAACCTTTCTGGCCAGAGTAATGTGTGGCGAGAAACGGCGGTTTTCTATAGCAAAGCCGGCTTTTCTCAATCTGCTGCTCAGGTCTTTTTGCAGATCTAATAAAGCTTGATTTGCGGCCAGCCCTAACCACCATATATCTCCTTCTTCCCGCTTAAAACATCCCACCTGGTCAAAGGTGAGCTGCAAAACAGGTACGGTAAGTTCATCCATCAGGCGGCCAATGGTTATTTCCCGGTCAGGCTCCACTTCTCCGATAAAAGCCAAGGTCAGATGCAGATTTTCCGGGCGGGAGAAATTGCCCCGTCCTAACTGCTGCAAACGGCTTTGCACAGCCATGATATTCTCTTTAGTTGGCTCATCAAAATTAACCGCAATAAACAGGCGCATGGTTAGCTTCCTTTCGGTAATTAGTATTTTGCGAATAAGTATAACATAAATAGGTTACCGGGTGTATTCTCATGCTACTGCAAACGGCTCCTATATATTTATATATTACAATATGCTTATCTAAGCTCTTAATAATGTATCCAATTAACCAAGCATAATTTTTTGCGGTAGAATCAAATAGTAAATAACATAATAAAATAATAGCAAAAATTCTTTAGGAGATTAATAATGATTAATGCTATAGCTGAAAATATAGCCCGATGCGGGGGGCGAGCCTTTTATACCGGAGGCTATGTAAGGGACTTTTTGATAAATGGAGAATTTCCCAGTGAAACTGATATAGATATAGAAGTATTTCATATGGAACAGGGTGAATTGCTTAAAATTTTATCCGAGTTTGGGGTCGTAAAAGTCTTCGGAAAAATTTATCCTTTAATAAAAATTAAAGGTTATCCGAAATTAGACTTTACCATAGCCGGGGCTGATAATTATGAACAGGCTGTGCTGAGGCGGGATTTTACTATTAATGCTCTGCTGATGGATATATTGTCGGGAGAAATATTAGATTATGTAGGAGGCAGAAACGATATATCACAGCGGGTAATTCGACATACCCAAGCGGCAGTTTTTGAGGATGATCCTCTTAGAGCCTACCGGGCAGTAGTTTTAGCCGCCCGGTTAAAATTTAGCATTCATCCCGAAACTATAAAGCTGATGACCGAGGTAGATTTCCAGTCAGTACCACCGGAAAGGGTTTACCAAGAGCTTAAAAAGCTGCTTTTGGTGACTAAGCCTTCTCTAGGCTTAAGGTATTTAAAAGAAACCGGGGTTTTACAAAAACTGCATCCAGATTTATACCGGCTAATCGGTTGCCGGCAGCAGCCTAAAAATCATCCCGAAGGGGATGTATGGGAACATACTTTATTAGTAGTTGATAAAGCCGCCGAGCTTAAAAATAATTCTAAAAGCCCGGTAGTTTTGATGTGGGCAGCCCTGCTTCATGATATTGGCAAACCGGCTACTACTAAAAAGCGGGAAGATAAAATTACCGCCTATGGGCACGACCTAGCCGGAGAAAAGGTAGCAGCTAAGTTTTTGGAAGATCTAAAAAGCAGTTCAATTTTGATGGGGGAAGTGGCCAACTTAGTCAGAGAACATATGCATCCGGTATTATTATATAAACAAAGAGAAAATGTCAGTGATAAGGCCATAAATAAGCTGGTCAATCGGGTGGATTTAAGGGAGCTGTTATTATTATCGGAGGCCGATTATTTAGGGCGGGCTTTAGAAAGAGATTATGCTCCTATTCGAGACTGGTATATGGAAAAAGTAAAACAATTAGGCTTGGAGCTTGGTCAAAGAATCGAGCCATTAGTCAGAGGCAAAGATTTAGTTGAACTAGGTCTAAAACCAGATAAGAGCTTTAAGGAGCTCTTAGATTTAGCTTTTGAACTACAGTTAGAAGGTAAGGGTAAAGAGGAGATTTTACAGGAGCTTAAGGGGAAGGTATATATTTAGGGCTACCGAGAACGGCAGCCCTATTTACTTTATACCATAAACATGCCTCCGTCACACTGAATGACTTGCCCGGTAATATAGGAAGATTCCTCACTAGCCAGGAATAGGCAAAGCTTAGCTACTTCTTCTACCGTGCCAGGCCGGCCTAAAGGAGTAATTAGATTCATTATGTTACGGATATGTTCGGGGATAGTCTGGTACATGTCGGTTACTATAGTGCCGGGAGCAATAGCATTAACCGTAATGCCTTTAGGTCCCAGTTCTTTGGCTACGGCCCGGGTGAAGCCTACTACTCCGGCTTTAGAGGCGGAGTAGTTGCTTTGCCCCACATTGCCGAATCTGCTGGCGGAAGAAATATTAATAATTCTTCCACTGCCTTTTTCCCGCATAATTTTAGCTGCCGGCTGGGTAAAATTGAAGTAGCCTTTAAGGTTAATATCTATAACCGTATCAAAATCTTCTTCACTCATTTTATGAATCATGGCATCTTTGGTCACCCCGGCATTATTAACTAGAATGTCAATAGTACCGTAGTTTGCCATTACCTGTTCTATCATATTTTCAATAGCATTTCTATCCCGTACATCAACTCTAAACCCTAAACAATCAAAACCTTGCTCTTGAAGCTCAGTTGCCGCCTGCAAGACGCTTTCTTCATTTATATCACATAAAGCTACCTTAGCTCCTTGCTCGGCAAATAGCTTAGCAATTCCCTGACCGATACCTTTACCCGCACCGGTAATTACAGCTATCTTATTATTTAACTGCATAGAGCTACCTCCCTAACTTTTCTTTAAGTTCATTTTCCAGTTCCTGACGCAAGAGCTTTTTATCTATTTTGCCTAGCAAGGTTAAGGGCAGCATATCGCGGATAATATATTCACGAGGCTGCTTATAATCGGCCAAATAGTCACTCAGGTGCCGGCTTAATAATTCTGTATCTACTGTTTCACCCGGTTTAGGTACTACATAAGCTCTGCCTACCTCACCTAAAATGGGGTGGGGAAGGGCTATGCAGGCTGTCATCAAAACTCCGGGATAACGCATAATATGTTCCTCTATTTCCACGGGATAAACGTTAAAACCGCCGGTAATATATACTTCCTTAGAGCGGCCTACTAAACGCAGCATGCCATCCTCATCAATCATGCCCAAATCCCCGGAGTAAAACCAGCCATCATTATCGAAAGCAGCCGCCGTTGCTTCTGGCAACTCAAAATATTCCTTAATAACTGAGGTGCCCCGGTAAGCTATTTCGCCTATCTCACCATGAGCTACAGCCTGCCGGTTTTTGTCTACTAATTTCATTTCAAATTCAGGTGCGTTTATGCCTACGGTTTCATTTAAAGTTTCCAGACTGGCTCCCGGGGGGGTATAAGTAATAAGACCGGAAACTTCCGTTAATCCCAGACAGTTATAACAATTGGCACACATAGTTGCTACAATTTTTTTCAAAGTCTCCATAGGGGCGGGTGCTCCGCTTATAACTACAGTCTTAAGGGAGGACAAATCATAGCTGTCATAGTTTTCTAAGGCAAATTCCATGGCAAACATAGTAGGTACTTGCCCTAAAATGGTGATTTTTTCTTCCTGAATTAATTCTAATGCTGAGACGGGATTAAAAGCGGCCAATACCATGGTAGAATTAGCCACAATGGAGGTAGCCCCTACCTCGGTAGCTCCGCTTACATGGTTAACCGGCAAATGGTTAAGCCAAATATCTTCGTGGGTGGCATTACATTGGGCAATTTCAATCATACTCATAT
>JAEWZB010000064.1 GCA_023395515.1 Bacillota bacterium | reverse complement strand
CGTACATTTATTGACGGCAACAATATTGCCGGACTGAATTATGACCCATTGAAACATGGAACCAGCCCAAGTCTGGCTGCTTATAACAATGAACTATATATAACCTGGATTGAACAAGTGGATGATTCTTACCAAAACCAATTAAGGGCAAAAAAATATGATGGCAGCGGTAGCTCGTGGACCTTCATCGATGGAGGCGGGAGTACTGGGCTAAACAATAATTATGTGAAAAAATCTGCTAATCCGGTGCTTATGGTCAATAATGGCTTATATTTAGCCTGGATGGAAGATAGCTATGATGATGGTGCTGGTTATTACGTAACTCAAATCCATATAAAAAAATATGATGGAACGAATTGGATTTTTGCAGATGAGGATGGAAATGCCGGCATCAACCGCAACCCTGTGGCTGTAGCCAGATATCCATCATGGGTAGCAGCTAACGGGTTTCTGTATTTAGCCTGGAATGAAGAAAGAGAAAGCGATTCGGCCTACATCCATCAAATACGCGTGGCAAAATTCGACGGCAGCACTCGTACATTTATTGACGGCAACAATATTGCCGGACTGAATTATGACCCTGATAAGCAGGCCGTAAACACGTCCATCGTAGCCGATGACGGCAAAATTTATGTAACCTGGCAGGAAACAAATTCTTCCGGGGCTGAGAAAATCCGGGTAAAAATGCTGCCTTTACCCGCCTATACGGCTACCGCCTCCCCTGCCTCCGCCACACCGGTAGTAGGAGTTGGCAACACCATCACCTTAACCGTTAAAAATGCTCTGAGTGAAACTGATCTATCATTTAACGGAGCTAAAGAAGTGACCCTATCGGGCTGTACCCCTGCACCCGACGGCAGTTACGGCAGCTTCAACGATACTGCTATTACAAGCTCATCCCCAACTATAAGTATTGACTTCAATAATGGCCAAGCAACGCCTCAGTTAGTTTTGAACCGTGCCGCCGCTCAAACGATTGGCTTCAGTATCGCGGGTGTCAATACCCCGGCCGCCAATACCCTTTCCATCACCCCGGTTCCTGGGACAGCAGCGTCCATGACCCTTACCCAGGCCCTCACAGCACCGACAGTTAATGGAGGACAGTTCAACCAGCAGCCCGAGATAACCCTTAAAGACAGTTACGGCAATATATGCAGCAATGATAACAGCACCGTAATCACCGCGGATAAAAGCGACAGCGGTGCTTGGAACCTTACCGGAGCCACAACTAAAACAGCCAGTTCAGGAATCGCTTCCTTTGACAATCTGGGAGCTGCGAATGAAGTAGCAGTCACCGGTGCGACACTGGTTTTTTCCAGTGTCGCTATGAGTACTATAAATAGTCTACCAGTAGACCTGCCCCCGGCTCAGGTAGTAACTCCCGTGGCTAGTCCCGCAGCCGGGGAAGTACCTGCAGGCACAACGATAGCATTAAGCACCACCACAGGCGGAGCAGCCATACACTACACCACTGACGGCACTATCCCGACCAGCAGCAGTACCCAATACACTGCTCCTATAACCATAAACACAGTTATGACCATCAAAGCCATTGCTATAAAAGCAGGTATGACCAACAGCGAAATGCTGGAAGCTGCCTATACCATAGCACCATCGGCAGCAACCCCGACCGCTAATCCCGCAGCCGGAGCAGTACCAGCAGGAACTGAAGTTACATTAAGCACCACCACAGGCGGAGCCAAGATACACTACACTACCGATGGCAATACACCAACCACTAGTAGTACGGAATATACCGGTCCTATCACCATAAACACCGTTGTGACCATCAAAGCCATAGCAATAAAAGCAGGTATGACCAACAGCGAAATATTGACAGTTGCCTATACCATAGCACCATCGGTAGTAATCCCAACTGCTAATCCCGCAGCCGGAGCAGTACCAGCAGGAACAACAGTAGAATTAACCACCGGTACTGCCGGAGCAACCATATACTATACCACCGATGACAGTACACCAACCGGCAGCAGTACCCCATACACTGCTCCCATAACCATAACCAAAGCGGTGACCATCAAAGCCATAGCCGTAAAAACCGGCATGACCGACAGCGAAATACTGACCGCCGCCTATACCATAGCAGCGCCTCCGGAACAGGCAGCAACCCCAACCGCTAATCCTCCGGCCGGAGCAGTAGCAACCGGAAGTACAGTGAGCTTAAGTACCACCACAGCCGGAGCAACCATATACTACACCACCGATGGCAGTACACCAACCACTAGTAATACGGAATATACCGGTCCTATCACCATAAACACCGTTGTGACCATCAAAGCCATAGCCATAAAAGCAGGCATGACCAACAGCGCAATGCTGGAAGCTGCCTATACCATAGTACCATCGGTAGCTACTCCAACTGCTAATCCACCAGCCGGAGAAGTACCCGCAGACACAAAGGTAACATTAAGCACTACCACCGCCGGAGCAGCCATATACTACACCACCGATGGCAGTACACCGACCAGCAGCAGTACGGCATATACCGCTCCTATAACCATAAACACCGCTATGACCATCAAAGGCATAGCCATAAAAACAGGTATGACTGACAGCGCAATATTGACAGCTGCTTATACCATAGCGCCATCGGTAGTAACTACAGCAGCCATAACCGGAGTAACTGCCCCCATGAAAGGTGCAACTCCGGTCACTGCCATAACAGAAACAGCACAATACACGGGAACCGTGGCTTGGAGCCCGGCACATAATCCCTTTGCCGCCAGCACAGTATACACAGCCACCATTACCCTGACGCCAAAAGCTGGCTATACCTTGAACGGCGTCACCGAGGACTTCTTCACTGTGGCAGGAGCCACTACGGTAAGCAATACCGTAAATTCAGGAGTGATAACGGCAATATTCCCGGCAACAGCGGCAATAACTAGCGCAACCATCAGCCCGACAACGGCAGTCTTTGATCTGGATAATCCCAGTGATATAGTTACATCCATTACCTGGAACGATGCCAATACCGTCACCGGGGTGGTCTATGGCTCAGGCGTTCTCGAATCACCACGAGATTTTACAATAGACGTAAACACACTGACTATCACTGAAGAACTTTTATCAGGATTGAACCTGTCAGATGGCAATATCGTTGAATTTAACATCTCCTTTAATGTGGGAGAAAGTGCAAGACTGACCATAGAAGCGCAACAAAGCTACATCCCCGGAACAGATGCTTCCTTGAGTAGTCTGACGGTGGGCGGCAGCACCGTGAGCGGTTTTGCGGCAGGTATTTACAGTTATAACGTGGAACTGCCTTATGGCACCCTGCCCGGCAGTCTGCCATCTATAGTCGCTGCTACAGCTTCCGATTTAAGGGCTGCCGTCAATATTACTCAGGCTGCGGCGCTGCCCGGTAATGCCATGATAGAGGTAACAGCCGAAGATAGTACGACCAAGCAAATCTATACCATAAACTTTACTCTGGGAACAGCACCGAATACAGCACCGGTCCGTAAGGCGGCAGTACCAGCTACAGCGACAGCCAGCGTGACAGTGAATACAGCTTATACCCTTAATCTTGCCACTATATTCGAAGATGCGGATGCAGATACATTGACCTACAAGGTATCGGTAAACGAAGCTGCAAACATAGGAGCCAGTGCAAATTACTCCTATATCCCGTCCTCCACCGGAACGACTACATTGGTATTCAAGGCCAATGACGGAACGGCAGATTCCACCGACACCTATACAGTAACACTGACAGCCCAGGCAGCCTCAAGCAGCGGTAGTGGCAGCAGCAGTACCCCAACTACTCCACCGGCAGAACCGCCCAAAGAAACACCCAAGACAGAAACAACAACTACCACAGGAAATACGGCAACTGCCACGACCACCACTACAGCTACTGTTGACAATAACGGCAAAGCCACCGCAGCCGTTACCCAGGACCAGATAAGTGATGCCATCAGCCAGGCATTGGCAGAAGCTGAAAGGCAAGGAAGCGGTATAGCGGCTGTTGTTGAGATCAAGGTAGAGGCCCCGGCAGATGCCACAACCGTTGAAACCAGCATGCCTAAAGAAGCTATGGAACTGGCTGCGGATGGCAAAACGTATGTTCTAACCGTATCTACCCCGATTGCTTCTCTCAGCTTTGACGCAAATGCTCTATCCACCATAGCCGGTGAAGCAGCAGAAGACATAAATATAACTGCCTCCAAAGTAGACGTCTCCACCCTTTCAACTGAAGCACAACAGGCGGTGGGAGATCGCCCGGTGTTCAATTTCAGCATCACTAGTGGAGATAAAACGATTTCAGAGTTTGGCGGCAATGTATCAGTAGCCATACCTTACACACCTAAAGACGGTGAGGATACAGAAGCTATCGTTATCTACTACATTAACTCAGAAGGCGGATTGGAAGTTGTAAGCAATTGCATCTATGACCAGTCAACCGGTACAGTGATCTTCAATACCACCCACTTCTCACTGTATGCCATAGGCTACAACAAAGTAAGCTTCAATGATGTAGCGGCAAACGCATGGTACAGCAAGGCAGTAGGCTTTATCGCAGCTAGAGCCATCACTGGAGGTACGGGAGACGGCAATTACAGTCCCGATGCCCAACTAACCCGGGGAGAATTCCTAGTGATGATGATGAAAGCATACAGCATCGCTCCTGATCTAAACCCAACAAATAATTTTGCCGATGCGGGCAACACCTGGTATACAGGCCATCTGGCCACAGCCAAGAAATTGGGCATATCCAGGGGCCTAGGCAATAACATGTTTGCACCGGATCAGGAGATTACCCGGCAGGAAATGTTTACCCTGCTCTACAATGTTTTGAAGCTTATGGGAAATCTGCCCAAGGACAGCCCCGGCCAAACCTTATCCGACTTCGCCGATGCAGAGGATACCGCAACCTGGGCTAAGGACACCATGGCATTTTTGGTTGAAACCGGAACCATTGGAGGATATGACGGAAAGCTGTTCCCGACAGGCACCTCTACCAGAGCAGAAATGGCTCAGGTTCTCTATAATCTGCTGTCAAAGTAATCTGATATATTCAGGAGCAATAAATAGCAACATAGAAAAAGCACAAACACTAACAGTTGAATAAACCCAAGGGCCAACCTGCTTAAAGGCAGGGACACAGGCTACAGAGTTTAAGGTGCTTCAGCACTATAAGGGCAGGCTTTCGCAATCACGAAAAGCCTGCCCTTTTTTCATACCTGACACTTCATCATAATATGGTCATGAATTATCTCATAAGTCAACCGTTATCATTTTGGGAGATGCTATTGGCGAATTATAATTATTTATTATACTATTTACCATCTTTTGTTTAGAAAAATGTCCCACAGAGGCTAGATAGATTAGCCCCTCTTTCCCAGTAGGGATTTTCTAATATTAGTTGGAGATATACCCTTCTTATACTATGTCAATGTAATAAGCATGACTAAAAAATAAAAACTCCCGTACCAATTATAATTTGCTACGGGAGCTATATATAGATATTAAATTTAATATTATTCTTTTATCAGGGTATAAGTATTAAATTCACCTTCGGGAGCCAAATTAAAGTAGCATGTACCGTTTAATTCATATCTGACGGCATAAGTGATGCCGCCGCCCCCATCTCTAATTCCTTTTATCTGAACTTCCCCCACTGCGGGAACTGTCATTTCCACGGGCTTATGTTTTATCATAAATGCCTCAGACACTGGGGAGCCATTGACCAAAACTTGAACATAATCACCATCTTCTGCGGCAAAATCCCAAACCAAAATCTTGCTTTCGCTTTTATCATAGCTGTGGTTTATTATATAGTCCTGTGGTTCAATTTTTTCATCATTGTTCCGCAGTATTGTCCCTGCGGCTACTGAAGTAGATACCCTATCGGAGAGCGCTTGTTTAGCCGCATCCGACGTGTCCACGGCAGGTTTAAAGCTAAAAATCATGGCGGCCACAAATACAGCTAAGCATATCCCCCCAAATACTTTTAGCGGCTTATCTTTTTTCTTATGATCTGACTTTTCCTTAACCTGTTCCTGGGCATCTTCACTTAATACATTAGTTATATTATCATTGGGGCTTATTTGCTCCTGCCCTTGATCATTAGTGAGTTTGGTTGCCTCAAAAATAGGGGCAGGATTTTTTTTATTCAGGCTCTTTTTTAAATCATCATTCATGGGCTTCGCCTCCAATATACTCAACTTTATTTTTGTTAAAATATATACACATTAAGGCCCGGCCAATAATTATTTGTCCTATCATCAACCCAAAGAAAATCGCATGACGGGATGAACTTTGTATCTCATATCCATAATTAAGGATTGCGACCGCAATACTTAAGATAAGTACATCAACAAATAATATCTTGGTAAACGGAAACAACCACGGCAGTTTATAATACATTTTTCGTAAAGGAGGTATAAGCAGGGATATTCCGATAAATAGCCCCGACAAACCCATGATGGCCTGGCCGGAGTTCGGGTTGGCAAATCCGGACTCCCGGATGACGTCTATATTTGATATGAGCATAAATGGTCCGCCTCCCAGCAGGAACAATACTATCATCATTGCCGTAAAGAAATATATAACCGCGACAACATTACCGAGAAAGTCTATTATCTTCTTTATCTTATCCATGACTACACCTCCTCAATATCGTCAGCTTCGATTGTTACAAGCTCTTCCCGGGTTAAATCAGGATCAGTGCTAAGCCGTAGAGCCTGCTTGTTGACCGACCGTTCAAAAACATTACGTACATATCTGCCGTTGCCAAATGCCTTTTCATGGAGAACCTTTTCAAATATTGTGCGTAATTTATCCCGGGCACCGTCGTCTAGCACGTATCCCTTGGACGAATATTGGTTATCCGCAATAAGCATCAATTCATCCGGCGAATAATCGGCAAATTCAATAATATTAGGAAATCTGGATTTAAGTCCCGGATTGGTCAAAAGGAAATCATCCATGTTTTTACTGTATCCGGCCAGAATAACAATTAGACGTTCCCGGTTGTCATCCATGAGTTTTACCAGGGGTATCAATGGCTTCCCGGCCAAAATCATTAGCACCACCCTGAGCCAGAGAATAAGCCTCATCAATAAAAAGAACCCCATCCATAGCCTCTGCAACCTTTTCAGTTGTCTTTATGGCAGTCTGGCCCACATACCCGGCTACCAACCCGGCCCGGTCTGTTTCAATCAGCTGGTTAGTTCTTATAACCCCGATATTGTAGAGGACATCAGCTATGGTACGGCCTATCATGGTTTTACCCGTCCCCGGGTTACCCTTGAAAATCATATGTAAAGTTTGAGCACTATCGGTGGGAAGTCCCATTTTCTTGCGCTCGTTTTGCATTCTAAGCCGGGCATATAAGCTGCGTACAAAATCCTTAACCTCGGTTAAACCTACTACCGGCGCCAGTGCCCCTTCCAGGTCAAAGGTATTCGTGTCCACATTACTTACGCCAATATCATCCGGGATTATTTCAGTAAGGCCTTCTTTAGATATATCCTCAATAGAAGCTATCCGGGCCGATTGATTGCGCATAATCTTTTCCACCATGTTCCTTACCATCCGCGCATTTCCCGAATGGGCGGTGGCAGATTTATGAGCTGAAATAATCTGCTCCTTAAAAACATCCCGGGCGGCTTCATTAATTATAAAACCCTTGGCAGCAATCATGTTTAACCCAATAGCATATAAATCATCCGGCTTATAATCAGGAAAATCAATAACTAAAGGAAATCGTGATTCCAGACCGGAATTTGATTTCATAAAATCTGCCATTTCCTTTTTATAACCGGCCAATATAACAACTATTTCACCCCGGTAATCTTCAATCAGTTTTACCAAGGTATCAATCGCTTCTTTGCCAAAGCCTCCATTATCGCTGCCTAGTGCATAGGCTTCATCAATAAACAGCACTCCGCCTAAAGCACTGCGGAATAATTCTTCGGTCTTTTTGCCTGTTTGACCAGCGTATTCAGCTACCAGACCTCCCCGGTCAGTTTCTACCAGATGGCCTTGCTTCAAGAGCCCCATATCCTTAAACATAGAGGCTACCACCCGTGCAATAGTGGTCTTGCCCGTACCCGGATTGCCGGTGAAAATCATATTGAGGGATTGAGTTGAGTCAATAACAATACCGGCTTGTCTTCTTTTCTCATTTGCTACCAGAAACTGATACTGGGTTCTTACAAAATCTTTAACATTCTCCAGCCCTATTATGGTACTTAATGACTTTTCTAAATCGAATTTTACCAAACTGTCAAATTTAAAATCCTCATATCGGAGTATATCCAATTCAGACCCAGGCTCTTTTAAAATTCGTTTTGATTGTTCTATTATGGCACTTTCAATTACATTGCGTACCAACCTGCCATTGCCACTGTCATTTCTGCCTTTGATTTGGCTTTTTTCAAAAAGGCGTAATAATCCGTCCTTACAATCGTCAGCTATCTTATATCCCTTAGACTTGGCGGTTATATCCGCAATCTGCACCATTTCTGCAGCAGTATAGTCCTCAAATTCAATTATGTTAGGAAATCTGGACCGCAAGCCGGAATTAGAATGCAAAAAGCTTTCCATTTCATCCTTATACCCCGCCAAAATTACCACTAAATCATCACGATAATCTTCAATAGCTTTAACTAAAGCATCAATTGCTTCCAGGCCAAAAGCATCATTTTTGTCCCGGCAAAGGGCGTAGGCTTCATCAATGAACAGTACACCGCCTAGGGCAGATTGAATCACCTCGTTGGTCTGCTTAGCCGTATGTCCCACATATTGTCCCACCAGATCTGCGCGGCTGACTTCCCGTAACTGTCCTGTCGATAATACTCCAATAGCTTTCAGATATTTGGCCACAATTCTGGCTATAGTTGTTTTGCCTGTACCGGGATTACCGGTAAAAATCATATGCATAGAAAGAGAAGCTGCTTTATGACCTGCATCTTCCCTGATTTGTTGCACCCTTAAATTATTCTCTAAATCCAACACATACTCTTTGACCTTATCCAGCCCCACCACATCTGCCAGTTCTTTTTTAACCGCCTCAATATTTAAGGTATTTTTCTTGGGCAAGTAGGGAGTTAAATCAACTATTTTCGGTCCGCCCGGCTCTGTTATCTCCGCATAGATAGTATCATCAATGCAGCTTAGGCAAACCTTGGCATTGGTAAGCATGGAATTACGCAGTTTATACTCAGCTAAGGCTTTATATACATCTTTCAATATAAACTCCTCAACTTGGTTAAACCCCATAACTTTTTTATATTTTGAAGTGCAAAGCTCTATAAACTCTGGTGAATAGCTTATTAAAGCAGATAATTGATTTTGGCAGCGGATGTTTAAACCTAAAAGTATTCTTTGGGCAATCTCAGCTATTTCTGCATCCGTATAGGGGACAAACTTTATAATGTCCGCAACATTTTCCATAAATTTGGAACCAAATAAATCGGATACTTTATTTTCTGATAAATCGGTTATAAAAATAAAGTATTTATTATTGGCTGAAATCTCACTGATGGAATTTTGCATGAGCACTCCCGTCGCTTCAATGAGATTATCGTTCTGCAGGGCATATCTGGCCCCCAGCTGATGTCTCCCGGAAATTACAAGATCAGATATAACCCCCAACATGCTCGTATGGCATTTCTCGAAATTTCTGAAGATGATAACGTCAGAGCTGGCATAGAGAGCTTTGTAGAGGTCGGACATGAAAATGGGCTGTTCTGATGAGGTTGGATATGATGATAAATCAACTACCCCGGCAGTATTATAATTCAATAGTTTTTCCTGTTCCAAAGCACTAATGGTGTATTCTATAAGACTGTTTTTACCCATACCCTCATTGCCTATAATTACAAACGTATTTTTAGGCTTATCTGCTTGGGCACCGGCCACAAGCGGCCGTTTAAAGGCTATAAAAAGATCATCAACTGCCGATCTTTGCCCCACAAATTGATTTTGTACTATTTTCTTAGCCTTATTAAGGCTAATATCTATCTGGTTACCGGTAATTTCAATATTCTTTTGGCCGGAATAAATTACTTCATTACCCGATACATTGGATTCCGGTTTCATGGAGGAAACACCTGGCGACACAGCCTGCACAGCTTGGCTTTGAGTACCTCGCTGGTCAACTGAAGCATTCGGGGAAGCTGTAGATAAGGTCTTGTTTTTTGCTATAAATCCATGCTTTTTTACCGATTCGATAATTTGATATTCTGGAAAAAGAAACTTCAGTATTTTATATATATCCACACTTATTCTCCCCTTAGTAATTTGTAATTATTTCGACCAGTCTAAATCCGATGTTTCATAAGTATAGCTGAAATTATTCCTGCCATCGGAAGGGTTAGTGTTTACAAAGTTACATTCCATAAACTATTACCTTATTTTTCTACAACTCATTATGCTTTTCCTGCTGCCGCCGGATTTGAGCTGGAGAATGATGGGCTCTTGCTGAATAGTTTGGAAATTAATTTAGGAAAACTTCCATAGCTCAAGCTTTTGCCTTGAGTATGGGTAAAAAGTAAAAACCCAAAACTAAAACTCCCGTACTAATTTTAATTTGGTACGGGAGCTACATATAGATATTCAATTTTTACTCAAGGGTCAGTCCCCTATCTTTTTATTATGAATTAAAACCCGAATCTTTTTGTACTCTTTTTAAAGTCAAGAAAATATTATTGTATCTGGCATATTGATCCATGTCGCTGCCAAAGGCAACTTTCGCCCTGGCACTGAACTCCGCCAGCCAGTTCCTTCTTCCATAAGCATCGATCGGGGTTTGGTTATCATCAGTACTGCCTTTCGACAAATCTAAAGTCATGAACAGATGGGTTATTACCGATATTTGACCGGCATCAAATAATTCTCTAGCTACAACACACATTTCCTCAAAGGTACAATTGGACAAATCTGCTTTTGATACTATTTTTGCTGATTCTTTATTAGCAGCATCTTTACCAACGTCATTTAATCGAAAATCCTCATTTTTCTTATCATTGCTATTATGATACAAGTTATATGTACTTAAATTAGTTATTTTCATAAAATTACCTCCTTACCAAGTGGTTTCTTTTATGTAATATATATCGAATTACATGTTTGGATTAATTACTATTAATGGTATTTAATTCTAAATATTAGCAGGTAAACAGCAGAAAACCCGTTAAGTTTTCAACTTAGCGGGTTTAATAACTAAATATGCTTTTCACTGCCTTGGTAACATAATCTCCTGGGTTAAGTTTTTGAAATTGGGCATGGAAGTACAAAACTCACCTAATAGCTATTTTCAATTATCAACATACTATTTTCATCAAATTTCCACTCCGGCCATAGGCAATTGCTCAATAGATATTTTACCGCTGACCGTTTCAAGGTTAAAGTCGGCCCGGCCATTCTGATAGGTCAAAGTTTTTTTATTCGTTTGACCCGGAAAATCACAGCGAAGATCTCCACTCAGGGCAGAATATGTGACTCTGAATCCGTCAATATCTTCAGGAAGTTTGATTTCAATATCACCGCTAACCGTATCTGCATCTAAAAAGGAAATGTCCTTTCCCGGAGTTACAGCCACAGACCCGGACACCGTGCTGAATTCCACGTTGTTAAAATCTCCTTGTACTTGAATTGAGCCGCTTACACTTTCGGCGCTCAATTTGTGAGTTTGAGCATTCTCAATCATAAGGTCACCGCTGACCGCTTCGACATCCAATTCATGGGCGGTGGTGTCTAAAATCCGAACCGAACCGGATACGGATTCCACCTCTATTTTGTCGGCGGAAGTGCCGAGTACTTCAACTCTGGCGGATACGGATTCCATATCTAACTTGGCCAGAGAATGCCCATAGGGTACTTTCAGGGTCAAGTCTTTACTCAAATGATGCAAGCTAGGCAAGGCCCGCCGTGATGCGCAAAATTGGATAGTGAGTTTGTCATCCCGGATATAGTAGCGCATCTTGCTGTCTTCATCCAAAGATCTGGAGCTGGTCTCTGCAAATATTACATCTTCTCCCTCATACTCTTCCACGTGAACACCTCCGTCCACCCAGTTGATTTCAATATTGCTTACCTGACCCGCATTTATGGTGCCATCGGCAATGCTATATTTAGAACTGTTTTCATAGTGGACACTGGTTCCTATATTAAAGAAAAAGAAAGGAAGCTTTCCGGTAATCCCTGCGACTAAAACACCGATCAGGATAATTGCCACTATAGACCATGATATGATGCGAACTATCGCTGCATTTTTCATACTGATACCATCCTTTCTTATTTCTGCAAATCAAAGACTGCTTTTATGATGCTGTTCACAGCAGCAGCAATCAGGAAAATTACCCAGGTAATATGCCAGGCATGGGTCCAGAAGCTGATTATAATATAGACTACTACCGTCAAAGCCCAAAGGGCGGAACTGATTGACTTAAAGGCCTGGTGCCGGGCCGAACTTTGCTCTCTCCACTCCCTGAATTCTTCGGCAATAGTTTCTTCTCTTTTGCTGAATGCAGTTCTAGTCATATTTTTATAAATAAGCAGGGCTGTAGCTGTGGCAATCATTATAAACATTAGTACGATTCCGGCCTCGTCCTGAATCAGAATAACCGGAGTAACGCAAAGAATATAAAGGGCTACGGCAATGGAAGTAAGGAAAGCATTGCGTTTCTTTTCAGTTTCGTAATCAATATTAACTTCCCTAGGAGAAACTGTCCCTTTTAATTCTTCAATCAATTCACTAATATCGCCGACGCTGGCCACAGAGAGGTTATACGCTGCTTCCTCGCTTTTCCCTTCGGCAATTAAATCATTGTATTTATCAAGCAAATTGGTAAGAATCTCTTCTTTAATTTCCACGGTTTTTTTGATAGGGGGCGCCTCGGCAAAAAGAGAATCGATATATGCCCGTAAATCATTATTCATTATAATGCTCCTCCTCGGTAATCAATTTATCAATGAGAGTCTTGGCCATCTGCCATTCATCTTTAAGGCGCTGGTAAGTGTGTATACCCTCTTTGGTAATGGAATAATAACGCCTGCGCGCGCCGCTTTTTTCATCTCCCCAGTAAGAACTTATATTTCCGTTCTCTTCCAGACGTTTAAAAGCCGTGTAAAGAGTAGCTTCCTTGATCTCGTACAGATCGTCGGTTTTTTGCCGGATCGATTTATTAATTTTATAGCCATAACTGTCTTCATTCCTTAAATGAGCTAATATGATGGTATCAATATGGCCCCTAATCAAATCGGAAGCAATAGACATGACAGTTCTCCTTTCGTTTAGAAATAAGTAACCTGAATTTGTATTTATGATAAAAAAATATACCTCATCTGTCAAGGTATATTTTTTTATGAATTATATTTGCTAATTTATATATCTTCATATTTATTAAGACCAAATTATCCCCCAAGGTATCTTGCCCACTTTTTTCCCAACAATAAAAATCCTGTAATCGTCGAAATCACAGGATTTGGTTGAAAAAACTAGTAAGTTGTATATCGATGTTGGTCTCCCAGGAAGCCATATCCATTCCATTAAAACAAACTATTAGTCTTAACTTGGCTTATTTTTCAAAATAAACTACTAGTTTATTAGGAGCACATACAATCTTCTTGTTATCATTAAAGCCTATTTTCCCCATATCAGAACAAATATGCTTGGGGCAAATCCGGCCAGGCATTCTTTTTATCCATGCTTTACCATCGGCCAGTACTACTTCGGCAGTATAACCCTGGGGTAGCCTTATTTTAAAAACCTGATTATCCTTGGCAGTTACTTTCTCACGGTAAAGCTCCTTTGGGCCCTGTTTAATTACTAATGTGGCCTGGTTTTTGGGATTAGCTAATAATAAAGGAACTGCTAATGCAGCTACTATTTTTAAAGCATCCATTAATTAAACCTCCCCTTATAATTCTTCCCTACTAAAGTAGTGATTCATGAAAATATTGATCCAGCCCTTCGGTTTTATGTAATTTTCCGGTCTTATCAATAATTAAACCCTCATAACCTGCATTCTGAATTAAATCCAATCCTTCCTGGACCCCTACCACCAGTGCTGCGGTAGATAAAACATCTGCCATCGCAGAGTCCGCGCCCATAACCGAAACACCCAACACTTCGTCATGGGGCCATCCTGTATCCAGGTTAAGAATGTGACCGTATTTTCGTTCTTTAATCAAATAGTATTGCTGATAATTGCCCGCCGACACTACTGTTTTATCACCGGCAAAGCTTAAATGACCGATTAAGCTGTCAGGCTTTTGAGGGTTAGCTAGGCCGATTTTCCATTTACCATCTATATTATTTCCCGTAGTAACAACATTGCCCCCGGCATTTATAATGGCACCGCTAATGTTATGCTTTTTAATGGTGGATATAGCTTGCTGGGCAATATAACCTTTGGCGATACTGCCTAAATCCAAAATCATTCCGGGCTCCATATCAATAGTGCCATGTTTAATATCAAGCTCCACTTTTTTATAATTAATTAAGCTTTTAACTGAGTTTATTTCATTTGGCACCGGCAATATATGGTCTTTTTCTTTTGTTATCCATAGTTGTACTAAAGGACCAATAGTTATATCATATTTGCCTTTAGTTTTTTCTCCATAGTCTAATCCTAAGGCAATAACATTACATAATTCCGGGGATATTTCTATTGGTTCAGTTTTTTCATTAGTTTTATTATTAAAATAATTATTCAGCCTGGCAATTTCGCTCTCTTGATTATGTTGATCAAGCTTTTGTTCCAATTCTTCTATTTGGTCAAAGCCATTTAAAACTGCCATTTCCGCTTCTTCGCCCCAAGCTTTTATTGAAACTACCGTTCCTAATACGAATCTGGTATCTTCAAAATGCTTAGGGGATTTTGAGCATCCGCTAACTATTAAAATGATGAAAACTAATAATGTTATTATGCTAATTGGTTTTTTCAAGTTTAACTTTAAAAGGACATGAATCAAATAAATCACCTCATCTACGGGGGTAGCCATTTATTTAAAAAGTTCCGGTATTCATAACTAAGGTGAAAATAATTAAAAAAATGTAACTAGTTATAATTATGGCAAAGAAATTATTATACTTAGAGTTACTATCAGATACTTGACGCGGTTTTTGTTTGGCATGGTCACAAGCAGTACAATTATTAGCATCACAAGTTTTTACTTTTTTAATATTCTTTTTTGTAGAAGCTATTAAATCTAATACCGCACCGGCCGGACAAAAGAATCTACACCAAAATTTATAAATAAAAATAGATAAAAGAAGGGTAAGGCCCATGATTAGCCATTGCCCTAGATTGGCTTGACCGCTAAAAAAGGCAGCGAAGGGTTCATAGCTGGCAATACTGGGATTGACAAAAAGAAAAGCTGTCATTAATGCTAGCCAGGTAAATATTAAACGAATATCTTTGGCATGCCCGGCGAATTTTTTAGGGACGATAATTTTTACAATACCTAATGATTTATTAATACCTTCTTGAACTGCTCCGAAAGGGCATAACCAAGTACAATAATAATTTTTACCTGTTATTAAGAGCAATAAGATAGTGCCAAACAGCAAAATAAACCAAAAAGGTCTTTCTAAAAATGAGGGGGTATTCCCGCTGATAAGGGAGGCAAAATTACCTATATTAATGAGAGCATTTAAATGAAAACCTATAAAAAATACTGAGATAATTAATATGATAGTTCTTAATTTGTTGGTTTTTCTCCATTTGCTAAAAATAATAAGTGCAAATAGAAGGAGTAATATCACTTCTGATGAGCCAACTTCTATTTTATTATTACTTGCTTGAGCCATCCCCAACTCTTGAAAGCCGATTTGACTATTAGCTTTGCGGACTGCCATAGCTATGCCTTCTGCAGTAACCGTAGCGCCACTAATAGCGTCCAAATCTTCACCGACCTTTAAGGCCGTGGTAATATCTTTATTTATAAATTTTTCTAAATACCCATGGTTCACTACTCTTTGCATATACATAGGGGTTTCATAATCTTCTATGATTTTGATATTGATTACTTGCCCTTCCGGGTTAATGCCGGTTAATACCGTAATAGGACCGCCATAACCGGAAGCCTTAGCTAAAACCCCATATCCTAAGAGTTTTTGGTTCTGATCATATAGTTTATAAGCGGGATATTTTCCCCCGATACTTTCGTAAGCTGTAATATCGGATGATATGTTGCGCAATAAAGAAAGGGTATCTTCCTGGGCTCCGATTCTTTGATAAAATATAGCGCCTAAGAGCAGGATTATGGCGATAATTATTACCTTTGCTCTTACGCTTATTTTTCCTTGCTCCATTTATGTATTCTCCTATTTATATTCCTATAAAAGAAAATTAAATATTATGGAACCCCTGCTACACTAAAGGTAATAACATGTTAATCGTCAGGCCTTGGCCTACTTGGTTAACAAACCAGAACTTCCCCCCGACCTTAGTTGAACGCTCCCTCATACCTAAAAGCCCGGTCCCATATCCAGCGTTTTTCTTCATCCCCTGACCATTATCTTGGATTTGCAAGAAAAGATTCTCTCCTTTAATAGTCAGGCTAATAACTACTTTATCAGCACCCGAATGACGAGCCACATTAGCCAAACCCTCTTGAACTGCACGATAAGCAATAGTCTCTAAATTTTCTGCTATACGCACACCTAAATTATGGGTTCGCAACTCTACTTCAATACCGGTATTATTGATGTATTCTTTAACATGAGCCTCTACCG
>JAEWZB010000050.1 GCA_023395515.1 Bacillota bacterium | reverse complement strand
GTGCTCCCGCAGGTCCAATTGGTCCGGTTGCTCCAGTTGCCCCTGGCGCTCCCGCAGGTCCGATTGGCCCCGTGCCTCCAGTTGCCCCTGGTGCTCCCGCAGGTCCGATTGGTCCGGTTGCTCCAGTTTCCCCCGGCGCTCCCGCAGGTCCGATTGGCCCGGTTGCTCCAGTTGCCCCTGGTGCTCCCGCAGGTCCGATTGGTCCGGTCGCCCCAGTACTACCGCTGCCAGTTGCTCCCGTTGGACCAGTAGGCCCGACAATTGTTCTACACCATCCTAAAGGTGGGTTATGAACAGTTGGGCATTGGGGAAATGGATTACAGCAATGAATTTGACAGTTATCTTTGGTGCCAGAAAAGCAATTATTATTATGATTCATAATTGCAAAGCCTCCTTATTATATAAAAAAGATAAAGGATACAAATTACAATATTCAACACAGGGAAATATTGTGTATTTATGGTATTATTAGGCAAATAAGTGACCAGCCTTTCTGGCACACGAGATTACCCTAAAAGAATTAACAGCAGCCAATATGGCTGCTGTTAATTGCATGCAAACAAACTTTTTCGAGAAATATGGCCCACCCTTTTGGGCGGGCCATAACCTGCGCACTTACCAATATAGTCAAGGTGTTGCCATTCAACTGTAGCATGGTAATGGAGTAGGAGAGCCAGCCAGAATTGTCCCTAGCTACCCAATCGTACGACATGCAAATTTGCATTTAATCCCGGGCCGAGCAAAACAGTTCCGCCTGTTCCACTAAATACTGCCAAAGTCAATACATTCCCCGCAGCCAACGTGACAATAGAACTAAAGCTAATAACCTCGAAATCTGCAGTGATTACTGTAGACGTTATCAATGAAGGTTCTGAGAAATTTGCGTCAATTTGAACACCAACAGTCAAATCAAAATCCCCTGTAGTTGACTGCAGCAGAATCATAAACCCTACTAAATAGTTCCCTGCAACATCAATTGTGATACTGTTGGTTCCCAGCGTTACATCGTCAATTGGCATCGTTTCCGGTATTTCAACGACTTCCGTGTCACCTGCGCCAATTACAATTATTTGAAGCGCATCATTATACAAGCCGCCGTATGCTATTATTGCTTCGGGTCCAGTAGCTCCTGTAACGCCAGTTGCACCAACTTCCCCAGCAACACCAGTCGCTCCGGTCGTTCCAGTTTCCCCAGTTACACCCCTTGCCCCGGTAGCACCAGTATCACCAACTTCCCCAGCCACACCAGTCGCTCCGGTCGTTCCAGTTGCCCCGGTTACACCCGTTGCTCCTGTAGCACCAGTTGCACCAACTTCTCCAGCGACACCAGTCGCTCCGGTTGTTCCAGTTTCCCCGGTCACACCCGTCGCACCGGTAGCACCGGTTGCACCAACTTCCCCAGCAACACCAGTCGCTCCGGTTGTTCCAGTTGCCCCGGTTACACCCGTTGCTCCTGTAGCACCGGTTGCACCAACTTCTCCAGCAACACCAGTCGCTCCGGTATTACCCGGAGCACCCGTAGCCCCTGTGTTTCCAGTTGCTCCGGTACTTCCTACCCCTGTCGCCCCAGTCGCTCCGGTAGGGCCAGTAGGGCCAAGAACTTTTCTATACCATCCTAAAGGTGGATTATGAACAGTTGGACACCCGGGAAATGGATTACAGCAATGAGTTTGATAACAGTTACCTTTTCTGCCGCAAAAGCAATTATCATCAAATTTCATACTTTTGCAAAGCCTCCTTTTATATAAAAAAACAATAAAGAATACAAATTATAATATGAGATATAAGGAAAATTTGTGTATTTATGGGTTATCAACAAGGGATGGCTACCTTTTCCGGCACGCTTTTTACGCTTTTGGCATATTGTAACAACAAATATCTTAATCAATCTGTTTCAAACATAAAACTAATCCAGCCACATGCTTATTTAATATAGGGAAAGGAAATGGGGAATGAAGCCTACAAAAGTGCTAATTTTCGGCGGAAATGGTATGTTAGGACACAAACTTTTTTTTCATCTTTCTAGTTATGAAAACTTAAAAGTTTTTGCTACTGTCCGTAACTTGGGTAGCATAGAAAAATATTTGCCTTCTAATTTAATAAATAATTTGCATGTGAATATTGATGCAGTCAACTATGATAAAATTATTGAAACTATCAATCTAATCAAGCCTCAGGTGGTCATTAATTGTATTGGTATAGTAAAACAAAGTACCTTGGGCCAAGATTCACTGGCCAATATTACTATTAATGCACTTTTACCTCACCAAATTGCTAAAGCCTGCCATCATGCTGGTGTACGTATGATTCATGTCAGTACTGATTGTGTATTCAGCGGAGAAAAAGGAAATTATACCGAAGATGATATCCCTGATGCAGTTGATGCTTATGGAAGAAGCAAGTTATTAGGAGAAGTGAACTATTCTCATTGCCTGACTTTACGTACTTCTATTATCGGGCACGAACTGGAATCCAAGCTGGGTCTCTTGGAATGGTTTTTAGCCCAGAAGGATAAAGTACAAGGCTATACTAGACATATATATACCGGTTTTCCAACTATAGAGCTAGCTGATATAATTGCTGATTATATTATACCTGCCCCCTATCTTAAAGGAGTATTCCATTTATCTTCTCACCCTATTTCCAAATATGAATTACTTAAATTAATTGCTCTAAAATACCAAAAAACCATAGAAATTGAACCTTATGCAGATACTCATTGCGATCGTTCCCTGGATTCCAAGCGGCTCTGCAGTTTAATTGCCTATTCTCCACCTACTTGGCCGGATATGATCGATAAAATGTATCAGGATTACTTGGCCACACCATACCTCAAAGAATAGGAGGATTTATTTGATGTCACTTTGCAAAGACAAGGTAGTACTTATTAGCGGAGGAACCGGCTCACTCGGTAAGGTATTGACTCGGCGCTTATTAGCTAATCACCGAGACCTGCCGCGCAAAATTATTATATTTTCCCGGGATGAAGCTAAACAGCATTTTATGCGGATAGAATATCAGCAGAAAATGAAAGCTACCGATGAAATTATTTATCAAGATTTCAGGCGTTTAGTTGAATTCAAAATCGGGGATATACGTAATTACCACTCAGTCTGTAGAGCACTGGATGGTGTCGATATTGTAATTAACGCAGCTGCTCTAAAACAAGTCCCTTCCTGTGAGTATTTTCCCTATGAAGCTGTGCAAACCAATATCAAAGGAGCAGAGAATATCGTCCGGGCTATTAAGGAAAACAAACTTCCCATCGAAACAGTGGTGGGAATTTCTACTGATAAAGCTTGCAAACCAATTAATGTAATGGGCATGACCAAAGCTATACAGGAACGGGTTTTTATTGCCGCAAATATTGAAATCCCTTCTACTCGGTTTGTATGTGTACGCTATGGTAATGTGTTAGCTTCCCGGGGTTCAGTAATACCTCTATTTCACGAGCAAATCAAGAATGGAGGGCCAGTTTCTATAACTACCACTGATATGACCCGTTTCTTACTATCTTTAGATCAAGCCGTAGAAATAGTGTTAGCTGCGATAAAAAATGCTAATCCGGGAGAAATTTATATTCCCCGGGTTCCTTCCGTACGTATCATGAATGTAGCTCTGGCTTTAATTGAAAATCGTGATATAGAAATACTTATTACCGGAATCAGACCGGGAGAGAAAGTTCATGAAATATTAGTTTCCGAGGAAGAGGCTTGGCATACTTATCAACATCAAGACTACTATACTATAAAACCTATGCTTCCTGAACTGCGGCAGGAAGCTGATGAAGAAATACCTCTAACTAAAGAATATAGTTCGGCTGATTCAGTTTTGAATTTACGGGAGACCAGGGAATTGCTAGCCAGCCATAATCTCCTTATTGATGATGATAAAGAATTAAATTATGATGGAGAATTCTTGCGATGAAAATTATGACCATATTAGGTACTCGTCCCGAAATTATTCGTTTAAGCCAGGTAATTCCGCTTTTAGATAGGTTTTGTCAACATATATTAGTCCATACGGGACAGAATTTTAATCCCCGCCTTAACGATATTTTTTTTGCCGAACTAGGTTTACGCCCCCCTGATTATACTCTTAAATGTTATGCCGATAGCATGATGGCACAAATTGCTGCCATTCTTACTGAATGTGAGCAAGTCATGACCTTGGAAAAACCGGACCGCTTATTATTGCTGGGTGATACTAATAGCGCTTTGGCTGCTATAGCCGCTAAACGATTAGGAATTCCGGTCTTTCATATGGAAGCCGGCAACCGCTGTTATGATGATCAAGTCCCCGAGGAAGTGAACCGGCGTATTATAGACCACTGCAGCGATATATTATTACCCTATACCGAGCGCAGCCGGGCCAATCTTCTTAAAGAAGGGATTGCCAGTCATAAAATTTTTGTTACTGGTAATCCCATTCTTGAGGTTCTTGAGTATTATGATGAACAAATTAATAAGAGCAATATTTTAACTAAACTACAGCTCCAACCTCAAAAGTATTTCCTGGTTACTATACATCGGGCGGAAAATGTTGATCATCCTGAAAGGTTAACTCAATTTATTGAAGCTCTGCAATTGCTATATCTGCAATATAATTTACCGGTAATATGCAGCCTGCATCCCCGCACTCACTCCCAATTGGAAAAGTCAGGAAAAACGTTGTCGGGAGAAGGGGTGCAGGTTATAGAACCCCAAGGACTTTTTGATTTTGTTCATCTGGAAAAACAAGCTTACTGTGTTTTGAGTGACAGCGGTACTGTACAAGAGGAATGCTGTATTTTAGGTATTCCTAATGTTACTCTGCGCCATGTTACCGAAAGACCTGAAACAGTGGAAAGCGGCAGTAGCATTATTGCCGGATGCAACCCGGCCAGTATTTTGCAGGCGGTAGATATAGCTCTTAACCTAAGTTGTAAATGGGAAGCTCCCTTTGAATATAAAAATAAGATAGTAAGTTCAACTATTGTCAAAATTATTTTAGGAACTTTACCGGCCTAATTTTAACGGAGGTGCTGTTACTTATGGATTCTTCACCCTTTATCAATTTAAACCAGGATCATGGCTTAACTTGGCATGAAGATTTTATTGTTCATCTCGCCAGTATATACCGGCCGCGTTTATATGTAGAACTGGGAATATACCGTTGTGCTCTTTTTAATCGAATTATTCCTTATGCCGAGCAGTTAATCGGAGTAGACATAGATCCTAATGCCGGAACCTATATGCAAAACAGTGCTAAAACACGTTTTGTAAATGCTGATACCCAGGATTTTATCCAAGAATTAAAGCAAGAGTCGCTTGTGATTGATATGTTATTTATTGATGCGAACCATTCTCGGGAAGCAGTACTTAATGATTTTAAGAGTTACCTTCCTTTTGTTGCTCCCCATGGACTTATTTTGCTGCATGATGTTCATCCCGGCAATGAGATGTTAATTCAGCCTGAATGGTGCGGAACCGCCTATCTGGCAGCAGAAGAATTGGCCCGCGAACATACAGATTATGAAATGATGACTATTCCTATTTCACCAGGTTTAGCTATCTGCCGCAAACGCCGTACCCAGCTTTCCTGGCAAGAACCGCGGCTTCCGGCTGTTAGTAAAAAATATTCCATTGTATGCATCTGTCAAGTTTTTAATGAGTTAAGTAAAGGAAATCTTAAACGCTTTGTTAAATATGTTAAACCTCTGGTAGACGCATTAGTTGTCTATGATGACGGTAGTACTGATGGCAGTTATGAATATATGCTGACTCAAACTCCTTATGTTATTCGGGGCATCAAAAATGATTTTACTAATGAAATTAGTCATAAACAAGCTTTACTGGAAGAGGCTTTAAAATTATCTCCTGATTTTATTTTATGGCTTGATGCAGATGAAGTACTTTCAGCTAGTGCCTCTGATTACCTGCAAGCCTTATGCTCTATTTGTGAAGAGCAAAATATTGACGGACTGGCTTTTCATGAAATAAACCTATGGCGCAGTCATAGTTGGAGAAGGTTAGATAGCTTATATGATGTAGGATGGTTTGTACGTTTATGGCGGGTCACCCCAGGAATGTCTTATGAAAGTCCCCTGCCCGGCCTTCATCAACGTCCTTATCCCAGTAGCATTCGGCACATACAAAAGGTTGATTTAGTTCAGGTCTTACACTATGGATTTGCCTCTAAGCAGCGGCTGGCTCACAAATACTTAGTTTACCAGTCTCACGGTCAAAGGGGCTATGATATGCTGGATAGATTAATAAGTGAGGAACATTTAGTGTTGGAAAAAGTACCTCCCAGCATGTTTCCAGAGGGCTTGTGGATAGATGATGAGAAGCCGCTGCCTTTAACCTGGGCAGAATCTTTGGCCTATGTGGAAGAATACCGTCCTGAAGTATTTAAACCGCATTTCTCTATTATTTGTTTGATTTATAAGAGTGTAGACTGGTTAAAATTCATTTATAGCCAAGTATGCAAATACACCGATATGAGAGATAAGGAATTTTTCTTTGTGGCCAATGACGCCACTCCGGAAGTTTTAGAATATCTGCGTAATAACGATATTCCTCACTATGAATTTAACAATACGGCTGAACAGCAAGCCGAATGGTATGTCAATAATGTATATCGGGCTTATAATTTTGCGGCCACTAAAGCCCAAGGTGATTTCTTAATTTTTATTAATTCTGATATGGCCTTTAGCCCCGGTTGGTTTGAAAATTTATGGAGTGCTTATAATGGCAGTAATTGTGTAGCTTCACGTTTAGTAGAATCAGGTAAATTGCCTAGCGGACAATATGGAATTGAGAAAGATTTTGGCCGTAATTTAGCTTCTTATCAAGAAGATGAGTTCTTGCAATATGCTGCGTCCATAGCCGAAAACCGGGTGGAAAATAGCGGATTATATATGCCCCTTTTAATTCGTAAAGATCATTTTGAGATGGTGCAAGGTTATCCCGAAGGGCAAGTGGTGATTGGCAGTGATATATATAACCCCATCATAGCTAAACAGACTGATGCTTGCGTATCCGGTGATACAGTTCTTATGCAAAAACTAAACCTGCAGGGTATTGCACATCAGACTGCCTTTAACAGTATTGTCTATCATTTTCAGTGGGGAGAAAAAGATAGCTAGAGATTTTCAAGGAAAGGAAAAATGCAGATGGATTACACGGTCTCTATTATTATAACTACCTTTCAAAGACCTCATTTACTGCAATGGGGGCTCTATTCCTTGTCTAAGCAAGCCCTGCCGGTTAAATTTGAGACTATTGTTCTTAATGATGGCATACCGGATGAAACCGAAGCCATCTGCAAAAAATACGAAAAATCCTTAAACCTCAAATATGTTTTTACCGGTGAACGTAATTTAAACGGAGAAAACGTATGGCGGGTACCCGGCTTTGCCATCAATATAGGGGCTAAAATGTCCCGGGGTAAAGTCTTAATCATTTCCTGTGCGGAAATGTTTCATTTAAATGATTGTATTGCCCATTTGACATTTCCGGTGCTGGATAATCCCAAACGAATTGGGATTCCGGTAGCCCGGGATGACCATGACAGCTCTTTTTTAAATCATCTGAATCATACCGGAGGAGCTTATGATTATAACAGCTTTTATAATGACTATCCGCCCTTAAACACTAACCTCCCTTTTTTGACCTCTGTCTACCGGGAAGAGTTTTTTGCTATCGGCGGCTATGACGAAGATTTTATCGGTATCGGATATGATGATAATGACATAATGCTCAGGTTACTGAAAAATGGCTGCAGCTATTATCAAACCGCAGCGGAAACTATTCATTTATTTCATGAAAGAATCTGGTATGCGAAAGAGAATGCCCCGGAAACTCTTTTTAACCGCAACTTGTACTATGCCAGACAGAATCAGATTATCCGCAACCAGAACCGGGAATGGGGAGTGCTGTGAGTGTGAGGGGTGAGGGGTAAGGTGAAAAGACTTGCTACTTGCTACTCCTTACTAATAAGTAGGGGGGGGCGGCGCCCGCCCCCCCCTCCGCGCCAAACAAAAAAAAAAAAAAAAAAAAAAAAAAATAAACG